>NZ_JAIUJZ010000018.1:0-4032 GCF_020176775.1 Saccharopolyspora sp. 6M | reverse complement strand
CCCGCCCCGCCCCCCCCCCGGGGGGGGGGGGGCCCCCGGCCCCCCCCCGCCCCCGGGGGGGGGGGGGGGCGCGGGGGCGGGGTGTGCGGGCGGGGTCAGCGGCGGCGGAACATGAGGGCGCGCTTGACCTCTTGGATCGCCTTGGTGACCTGGATGCCGCGGGGGCAGGCGTCCGTGCAGTTGAACGTGGTGCGGCAGCGCCACACGCCGTCCACGTCGTTGAGGATGTCCAGGCGCTCCTCGGCGGCCTCGTCGCGGCTGTCGAAGATGAACCGGTGCGCGTTGACGATGGCGGCGGGACCGAAGTACGAGCCCTCCGACCAGTACACCGGGCAGGACGTGGTGCAGGCCGCGCACAGGATGCACTTGGTGGTGTCGTCGAAGCGCGCGCGCTCGGCGACGGACTGGGTGCGTTCGCGGGTCGGCTCGTTGCCCGAGGTGACCAGGTAGGGCTTGATCGCCCGGTAGGCCTCGAAGAACGGTTCCATGTCGACCAGCAGGTCCTTGTGCACCGGCAGGCCCTTGATCGGCTCGACGGTGATCGTCGTCTCGCCGTTCTTGGCCAGCAGGTCCTTCATGAGGACCTTGCAGGCCAACCGGTTGACGCCGTTGATGCGCATCGCGTCCGAACCGCAGACGCCGTGGGCGCAGGAGCGCCGGAACGTCAGCGAGCCGTCCACGTACCACTTGATGTAGTGCAGCAGGTTCAGCACGCGGTCGCTGGGCAGCGCCGGGATCCGGAAGGACTCCCAGTGCAGGTCCTCGTCGACCTCCGGGTTGAACCGCTGGATCTTGACCGTGACCATCGTGGCGCCCTCGGGGATGGGCGGGGCGTCCGAAGGCAGGTCGGTGGTCTGTTCGGTGTTCGTCACGGTTGCGGTCATCAGTACTTACGCTCCATCGGCTGGTACCGGGTGACGACGACGGGCTTGTAGTCCAGCCGGATGTCGGACTGGAAGCCGGTCAGTCCCAGTGGCGCGTTCGGATCCTCGGCGTCGGGCAGCTGCTTGTACGACATGCTGTGGCGCATGAAGTTGGTGTCGTCGCGGGCGGTGTAGTCCTCGCGGGCGTGCCCGCCGCGGGACTCCTTGCGCGCCAGCGCCGCGTTCACCAGCGACTCGGCCAGGTCCAGCAGGAAGCCGAGCTCGATGGCCTCCAGCAGGTCCGAGTTGAACCGCTTGCCCTTGTCGTGCACCGCGATCCGGCCGTAGCGCTCCTTGAGCGCCTGCACGTCCGACAGCGCCTGCTTCAGCGTCTCCTCGGTGCGGTACACCGAGGCGTTGGCGTCCATCGTCTCCTGCAGCTCGGTGCGGATCGTGGCGACCCGCTCCCCGCCGTGCGCGGTGCGCAGGTGCTCGACCATGCCCTCGACGAGCTTGGTGGGCTCCTCCGGGAGTTCCACGTGCTCGTGCGCGTTGGCGTACTCCGCGGCGGCGATGCCCGCGCGGCGGCCGAACACGTTGATGTCCAGCAGCGAGTTCGTGCCCAGCCGGTTCGAGCCGTGCACCGACACGCAGGCGCACTCGCCCGCGGCGTACAGCCCCGGCACGGTGTGCTCGTTGTCCCGCAGCACCTCACCGGTGATGTTGGTGGGGATGCCGCCCATCGCGTAGTGCGCGGTCGGGTACACCGGCACCGGTTCGGTGGTCGGCTCCACACCCAGGTAGGTGCGGGAGAACTCGGTGATGTCCGGCAGCTTCTGCTCCAGCACGTCCGCGCCGAGGTGCGTGACGTCGAGCAGCACGTAGTCCTTGTTCGGACCGGCGCCGCGGCCTTCCAGCACCTCCAGGGCCATGGAGCGGGCGACGATGTCGCGCGGCGCCAGGTCCTTGATCGTCGGGGCGTAGCGCTCCATGAACCGCTCGCCGTCGGCGTTGCGCAGGATGCCGCCCTCGCCGCGGACCGCCTCCGAGATGAGGATGCCCAGGCCGGCCAGGCCGGTCGGGTGGAACTGGTAGAACTCCATGTCCTCCAGCGGCAGGCCCTTGCGGTAGATGATGCCCATGCCGTCACCGGTGAGGGTGTGCGCGTTGGACGTCGTCTTGAAGACCTTGCCGAAACCGCCGGTGGCGAACACGACGGCCTTCGCCTCGAACACGTGGATCTCACCGGTGGCGAGCTCGTAGGCCACCGCGCCGGTGCAGACCTGCTCGCCGTCCTCGCCCTCGCTCATGGTGACGTCGAGGACGTAGAACTCGTTGAAGAACTCCACGCCGTGCTTGATGCAGTTCTGGTACAGCGTCTGCAGGATCATGTGGCCGGTGCGGTCCGCGGCGTAGCAGGCCCGGCGCACCGGGGACTTGCCGTGGTCGCGGGTGTGCCCGCCGAACCGGCGCTGGTCGATCTTGCCTTCGGGCGTCCGGTTGAACGGCAGCCCCATCTTCTCCAGGTCGAGCACCGAGTCGATGGCCTCCTTGGCCATGACCTCGGCGGCGTCCTGGTCGACGAGGTAGTCGCCGCCCTTGATGGTGTCGAAGGTGTGCCACTCCCAGTTGTCCTCTTCGACGTTGGCCAGCGCGGCGCACATGCCGCCCTGCGCCGCGCCGGTGTGGGAGCGGGTGGGGTACAGCTTCGTCAGCACGGCGGTGCGGGCGCGCTGGCCCGACTCGATCGCCGCGCGCATCCCGGCGCCGCCGGCGCCGACGATGACCACGTCGTACTTGTGGTGTTGCATGGTCGCCTCCTAGGGCCGCTGGCGAGGCCGTCCGCTCACGGCGTGGCCTCGAAGCCTGCGCTGTGTCGTCAGCCGATGTTCGGGTCGAAGGTGAAGAGCACGAAGGTGCCCAGACCGACCGTGAGCAGGACCGAGACGTACAGCAGCATCTTCAGCCAGAACCGGGTGGCGTCCTTGCGGGAGTAGTCGTTGATCACGGTGCGCAGCCCGTTGCCGCCGTGCAGACCGGCCAGCCACAGCATCGTCAGGTCCCAGAACTGCCAGAACGGGGAGGCCCAGCGGCCCGCGACGAACGCGAAGTTGACCCGGTGCACCCCGCCGTCCAGGAACAGCATGATCAGCATGTGCCCGAGGACCAAGAACAGCAGCAGCACGCCCGACAGGCGCATGAACAGCCAGCTGTAGAGCTCGAAGTTGCTGCGGCGAGCGGCCGGGCGGTGCGGGGACCGGGGCTTGTCGACCGACAGCGGCGCGTCGATGGTGGTCATGGGTCAGTGCCCCCCGAACAGTTCCGTGACGGCGCGCGTGAGCATGCTGATGGCGGCGGGCACGATCAGCACCAGCCACACCACCAGAACGGTCCAGAGCATCGGCTTCTGGTATTTCGGCCCGTTCGACCAGAAGTCGACCAGCATGACGCGGATGCCGTTGAACGCGTGGAACAGCACCGCCGCGAGCAGACCCAGTTCGAACAGGATCATGATCGGGCTTTTGTAGGTTTCGATGACCGTGTCGTACGCCTCGGGCGATACCCGCACGAGAGCGGTGTCCAACACGTGCACGAACAAGAAGAAGAATGTGAGCACGCCCGTGATCCGGTGCGCTACCCACGACCACATGCCCAAGTCACCGCGGTAGAGGGATCCCTTGGCACGAGGGTTGCCCTCGCGCTGGGGGGCCTCCGCCGCGGAGGCGGTGGTGCTGGCCATGGTGGAAGGCCTCCAACGTCGCTGGTGGACTGACGGCCCGTTCGGGAACATGACGACCGGTCCGAGTCGTCGTCATTCGTACGCCCGTCACCGGCCACCTGAACAAGGCCTGGACTTCTCGGATGCTAGACCTGCACCATCCGC
Organism: Saccharopolyspora sp. 6M; assembly: GCF_020176775.1. Lineage (NCBI taxonomy): Bacteria > Bacillati > Actinomycetota > Actinomycetes > Pseudonocardiales > Pseudonocardiaceae > Saccharopolyspora > Saccharopolyspora sp. 6M. Next base: position 285 of record NZ_JAIUJZ010000018.1, on the reverse strand, counting down.
GCGGCCTACTCGCCTGTGCTCTGTGTGATCGACCAGACAGGGGCCCCTACCTGGTGGATCGATGTAGAAATCAACTCGTGACACCCGCGCAATGCCCAAGCAGCAGGGTCAAGCCTTAATTTCGAGAGCCACGTCACCGGACGTGCGTGCGCATCGGCCCGCATTTTCCCGCGAAGGGAGCGGGCCGCGGTCCGCGCCCCCCGAGTCGCGCCGCAACGGGGCGGGGCCCCGGGGGGGGGGGGGGGGGGGGGGTTTTTGAAACGGGGAATGGGCGTGCGGGAACGG
>NZ_JAIUJZ010000017.1:0-6135 GCF_020176775.1 Saccharopolyspora sp. 6M | reverse complement strand
CCCCCCCCCCCCCCCCACCCCCGGTCCAACCCATAACCCCCGCCCCCCCGGCCCCGGGGGGGGGGGGCCCCCCGCCCCGAATTTCCCCGCGACGGGCGGGGGCCGCGGTCCGCGCCCCGCGATTCGCTCCGATCCGGAGCGGTCACCGGGGCGCGGAGCTGTGCGGCGGTTTTTCGAAAGGGGAATGGCGATGCGGCGAACGGCCGGCCCGGCAGGGGAATCCGGGCGGGGGTGGCGGCGCCCCGGCGCCGCGTTGACCGCGGTGGCGCTGGCGGGGGTGCTGGCGCTGTCGGGCTGCGCCAAGGACGCCCGCGGCGGCGGGGGCGCCGTCGAAGGGCAGCCGTGCCGCACCGAGCAGGCACCGGCGGTGACCGGACCCGCCACCACGTCGAAGCGCGCCGACGCGCCCGCCCCCGACGCGAGCCGGCTGCGGGTGGGGCTGGCGTTCGACATCGGCGGCCGCGGCGACGCGTCGTTCAACGACGACACCGTCGCCGGGCTGGAGCGGGCGAAGGCCGAGATGGGGCTCGCGGAGACCAAGGAGCTCGACGCCGCCGCCGGTGAACCGGAGGACGCCAAGCAGACCCGGCTGCGCCAGCTGGCCCGCGAGGGCTTCAACCCGGTCATCGCCGTCGGCTACGCCTACGCGGACTCGGTGAAGGTGGTGGCCCCCGAGTTCCCGGGCACGAAGTTCGCGCTGATCGACGAGGAGATCGACGGCGTCCCGAACGTCACCTCGCTGGTGTTCGCCGAGGAGCAGGGCTCGTTCCTGGTCGGTGTGATCGCCGCGCACAAGTCGCGGACCTGCAGCATCGGTTTCGTCGGCGGAGTGGAGACGCCGCTGATCCAGAAGTTCCAGGCCGGTTTCGAGCAGGGCGCGAAGGCCGCCGCGCCGGACGTGCGGATCCAGACCGACTACCTCACCCCGGCCGGCGACTTCTCCGGTTTCCAGGACCCGAACAAGGGTTCCGAGGTGACCCGGGGCCAGCTCGACGCCGGCGCCGACGTCGTCTACCACGCGGCGGGCGCCTCCGGGAAGGGCGTGTTCGCGGCGGCGGCCGGGGCGGACGCGATGGCCATCGGCGTCGACTCCGACCAGTACGCGCAGCCGAACGTGGCGCAGTACAAGGACGTGATCATCACCTCGATGCTGAAGCGGATCGACCTGGCCGTGTTCGACTACCTGGCGGCCGTCGCGCGCGGCGACCTGTCCGCGGTGCCGCCGAAGTTCGACCTGTCGATGGACGCGGTCACCTACTCCACCTCCGGGGGGAAGGTGGACGACCTCACCGAGGTCGCCGACGCCTACAAGGCCGCGATCTCCCGCGGCGACATCCAGGTCAGCCCCACCCCGTGACCGCGCGGCGGGGGGGGCGAGTTCCCGAGCTCGTGCGGCCCCGCGCCCCCCCCCCCCCCCCGCCGCGCGGCCCCCCCCCCCCCCCGCCCGCCCGCGCAGCAGCGCGGAACCGGGACACCAGCGCGCCCGCGCGGAAGCGGAGCGCGTGGAACCGAGCAGCACCGCGCCCGCGCGGAACCGAGCACCGCCACCGCGCGCCGGCGCGGAACCGAAGCAGCCCACCGCGCAGCAGCGCGGCCCGGAGATCCCGCCGCGCGACGGCGCGCGGCCCCGGAGACGGAGTCAGATGAGCACCACCAGACCGGACGATCCCGGTCCGCACCCTGCCGCGCCCGGCACCCCCGAACAGGGGCCGCCCGCCGTGGCGCTGCGCGGCATCACCAAGTCGTTCCCCGGCGTCGTAGCCAACTCCGACGTGCACCTGACCGTGCGCGCCGGCGAGGTGCACGCGCTGTGCGGGGAGAACGGGGCGGGCAAGTCCACCCTGATGAAGATCCTCTACGGCATGCAGTCGCCGGACGAGGGCACCGTGGAGCTCGGCGGCGAGCGGGTGCGGCTGCGCACCCCCGCCGACGCGATCCGGCACGGCGTCGGCATGGTGCACCAGCACTTCATGCTCGCCGACAACCTCACCGTGCTGGAGAACGTGGTGCTCGGCGCCGAGGGCGAGCACGGCATCGGCGCCCGGGCCCGGCGCCGCGTCGTCGAACTCGCCGCGCAGGCCGGGTTCGCGGTGCGGCCCGACGAGCTCGTGGAGCGGCTCGGGGTCGCCGACCGGCAGCGGGTGGAGATCCTCAAGGTCCTCTACCGCGGCGCCCGCACGATCATCCTCGACGAGCCGACCGCGGTGCTGGTGCCGCAGGAGGTCGAGGAGCTGTTCACCACGCTGCGCGCCATGCGGGAGCGCGGCTTCACGTTCCTGTTCATCTCGCACAAGCTGGACGAGGTGCTGGCCATCGCCGACGCGGTCACCGTGCTGCGCCGCGGCACCACCGTGGGCACCGTGCCCGCCGCCGAGGTGAGCACCCGCGAGCTGGCCGAGCTGATGGTCGGCAGCGAACTGCCCGACCCGTCCACCGGCGACTCCACCGTCACCGACCGCCCGGTGCTCACCATCACCGGGCTGTCCGCGGTGGACGGTGAGCGGGCGGTGCTGGACGACGTCGACCTCGTGGTGCGCGCGGGCGAGGTCGTCGGCATCGCGGGCGTCGAGGGCAACGGGCAGACCGAACTCGTCGAAGCCGTGCTCGGGATGCGGCCGATCAGCGCGGGCGGCATCCGGCTCGGCGACACCGACCTGACCCGGCTGTCCACGCTGCGCCGCCGCGCCGCGGGCATCGGCTACGTGCCCGAGGACCGGCACCGGCACGGCCTGCTGCTGGACGAATCGCTGTGGTTCAACCGGATCCTCGGCCACCAGACCCGCCGCCCCGCCGCGCGCGGGCCGTGGCTGGACCGGGCGGGCGCGCGCGCCGACACCGAGCGCATCGTCGCCGAGTTCGACGTGCGCACCCCCGGCATCGACGTGGACGCGGTTGCGCTCTCCGGCGGCAACCAGCAGAAGCTCGTCGTCGGCCGCGAGCTCTCCGGCGACCCGAAGCTGCTCATCGCCGCGCACCCAACCCGGGGCGTGGACGTGGGCGCCCAGGCCGGGATCTGGGCGCACCTGCGCACCGCCAGGGCCGCCGGGCTCGCGGTGCTGCTGATCTCCGCGGACCTCGACGAGCTGATCGGGCTGTCCGACACGATCCGGGTGCTGTTCCGCGGCGCGCTCGTCGCCGAAGCCGATCCGCGCACCGTCACGCCAGAACGGCTCGGCGCGGCCATGACCGGGACGACCGGGGGAGGTGCGGACTGATGGGGGAGAAGCGCTCGACCCTGCTGCCGCCGGTGCTGGCGATCGCGTTCGCGGCGGTGCTGTGCGGCCTGGTGCTGCTGCTGTCCGGGGCGAACCCGATCGCGGCGCTCGGCGAGATGATCACCCAGGTGGGTCGCGGCACCACGGCCGTGGACATCGTCAACACCGCGGCCGCCTACTACCTGGTGGCGCTGGCCGCCGCCGTCGGGTTCCAGATGAACCTGCTCAACATCGGTGTCGAGGGCCAGTACCGGCTCGCGGCGTGCGTGGCGGCCATCGTCGGCGGCTCGCTGAGCCTGCCGTTCGGGGTGCACGCGCTCGTGGTGGTCGTCGTCGGCGCGGCCACCGGTGCCGCGTGGGCCGGCATCGCCGCGCTGTTGAAGGTCTACCGCGGCGTGTCCGAGGTGATCTCCACGATCATGCTGAACGTGCTGGCGGGCGGCGTGATCGCGTTCCTCGTCAAGCAGTTCGGCGAGCTGCGCGGCAACACCCAGGGCACCGCGCTCATCGGCGAATCCGGGCAGGTGCCGGGAATTCCACTCGGCTCGGCCGGAACCGTGTTCGGGCTGGTGCTGCTGGCCGTCGCGGTCGGCGTCGGTTACTGGGTGCTGCTCGGCCGCACCCGGTTCGGGTTCGAGCTGCGCGCCACCGGGCTGTCGCCGACCGCGGCGCTGGCCGGCGGGGTGAGCTCGAAGAAGATGGTGCTGGGCGCGATGCTGCTCTCCGGTGCCGTCGCGGGCCTCGCCGGGCTGCCGGAGATCCTCGGCCGCGACCACACGTTCACCATCACCTTCCCCACCGGCTACGGCTTCGCCGGGCTGGCCATCGCGCTGCTCGGGCGCAACCACCCGGTGGGGGTCGCGTTCGGCGCGCTGCTGTGGTCCTTCCTGGACAAGAGCTCGCTGACGCTGGACAACATCGGCGTACCGAAGGAGATCGTGATCATCTTGCAGGGCACGATCGTGCTGTCGGTCGTCGTCGCCTACGAACTGGTGCGCCGCCGCAGGCTCGACGCCGAGCAGCGCCGCGTCGGCCAGGTCCTGTCCGGAGGTGCGGTATGACCGCCACGCTCACCCCCGACATCGCCCCGCCGGTGGCGCGGCGGCGCCCGATGCCGGGCTGGGGCCGCGCGATGCTGTGGGTCGCCGTCGCGGTCGTCGCGGTGTCCTTCACCTCGTACGCGACCGGGCTGCCGGAGCTGACCACCTCCGGCACCGTGCAGTCCGCGGTGCGCCTCGGCGTGCCCATCCTGCTCGCCGGGCTCGGCGGGCTGTGGGCCGAACGCGCCGGTGTGATCAACATCGGGCTGGAGGGCATGATGGTCCTCGGCACCTGGGGCGGAGCCTGGGCCGGGTACCAGTGGGGGCCCGTCGCGGGGCTCGTCGCCGCGGCCGCGTTCGGCGCCGTCGGCGGCCTCGTGCACGCCGTGGCGACCGTGAGCTTCGGGGTGAACCACATCGTCTCCGGCGTCGCCGTCAACCTGCTCGGGCTCGGCGTCACCCAGTACCTGGCGAGCCTCGTGTTCGAGCCGATCTCGCAGAACCCGCGGGAATCACCGCCGGTGCCGAAGTTCGACACCTACTCGGCCTACCCCTTCGGGGAATGGTTGCGCTCGCTGGAATCCCTGCAGCGGGTGGGGATCTCCGACGCGGCCGGCATCATCGGCGGGCTCGTCACCGGGGTGTCGCCGCTGACCATGCTCGCGTACCTGCTGGTGCCGGTCAGCTACCTGGTGCTGTGGCGCTCGCCGTTCGGGCTGCGGTTGCGGTCCTGCGGGGAGAACCCGGTCGCCGCCGCCTCGCTGGGCGTGCCGGTGCAGCGGTACAAGTACCTCGCGGTGATCGTCTCCGGGGCGCTGGCCGGGCTCGGCGGAGCCGCGCTCATCCTCAACCCCGGGCAGGCCGGATACCTGGAGAACCAGACCAACAACCGCGGCTACATCGGACTCGCGGCGATGATCTTCGGGAACTGGCGGCCGGGCGGGCTGCTCGGCGGGGCGGCGCTGTTCGGCTACTCCGACGGGCTCCAGCTGCGCAGCGGCGAGACCACGGTGCACGCGCTGTTCTACGCGGCCACGCTGGTGCTGCTGGTCGTCGCGGCCGTGCAGGTGTACCGGCGCCGGTGGTTCGGCGCGGGCACCGCCGCGGTGAGCGCCGCCGTCACGTACTCGGTGTACTGGTACACCGACGAACTGCCGGAGGAGCTGACCGCCTACACCCCGCACCTGGTCACCCTCGTGGTGCTCGCGGCGGCCGCGCAGCACCTGCGGCCACCCGCCGCGATCGGCGTCCCGTACCGCCGCGGCGAGGACTGACCGCGCGTCCGCCGACCGGTCCCGGGCACCGCGCCCGGGGCCGGTCCGCACGGCGGCGGCATTCCCGCGGCGCACGTGCGAAGGTCGTCGGGAAGATCGGAACCAGCTCGGGAGCGGATGTGGACACCATCAACTGGGAGGCCCTGCGGGCCGCGGCGGTCGAGGTCGCGGCGAAGGCGTACTGCCCCTACTCGAAGCTCCAGGTCGGTGCGGCCGCGATCTGCGACGACGGGCGGCTCGTCGTCGGCTGCAACGTGGAGAACACGTCCTACGGGCTGACGCTGTGCGCCGAGTGCACGATGGCCGGGCAGCTGCGGCTCACCGGCGGCGGCCGGTTCGTCGCCGTCGCCTGCCGCAGCGGCGAGGGCGAACTGCTGATGCCGTGCGGGCGGTGCCGCCAGCTGCTGCAGGAACTCGGCGGCCCGGACTGCCTGGTGGACACGCCGCGCGGTGTGCTCCCCATGAGACAAGTCCTCCCAGATGCCTTCGAGCTCTAGGGTTCCCGCTCCCGCTGCGAGGTGGTGGGGTGGCGGAACCTCAGCGGGGTTTTAGCGGGGGGGTGTTTTTTGCCCGGGGGGGCCCCCCGGGGGGAAAAAGGGTGCCCGG
>NZ_JAIUJZ010000016.1:0-15156 GCF_020176775.1 Saccharopolyspora sp. 6M | reverse complement strand
CCCCCCCCGGTCCCCCCCCGCGGGTCTTACCCCCCCGCCCCCCCCCCCCCCCCCCCAAAAATGCTGCCCTCGCGAGAACCCCGCTGAGAACCCGCGGGTGGTCGAGCTGCGTGCGTGGTCTCCGCTCAGCGGCTTCGCCGCTGACAGGAATGGGGTTCTTTCGGTGTCGTGGGGGCGGGTGGAAGTGATCTGATCGTGGGTGGCGCTCGGCAGCGGGTCGGGCTCGGTGGAGGGGAATGGCATGGCGCACTCGGTGGTCGACGTGATCCGGGCGAAGCGGGACGGCGGGCGGCTCGCCGACGAGCAGATCGACTGGGTGGTGGACGCCTACACCCGGGGCGCGGTCGCCGACGAGCAGATGTCCGCGCTGGCCATGGCGATCCTGCTGCGCGGCATGGACCGCGCCGAGATCGCCCGCTGGACCGCGGCGATGATCGCGTCCGGGGAACGGCTGGACCTCGGCGGCCTGCCCCGGCCCACCGTGGACAAGCACTCCACCGGCGGCGTCGGCGACAAGATCACGCTGCCGCTCACCCCGCTCGTCGCGGCCTGCGGCGCGGCGGTGCCGCAGCTGTCCGGACGCGGCCTCGGGCACACCGGCGGCACGCTCGACAAGCTGGAATCGATCCCGGGCTGGCGGGCCGGGCTCACCGCCGCCGAGATCCGCGCGCAGCTCGGTGAGATCGGTGCCGTGGTGTGCGCCGCGACCGAGGGCATCGCGCCCGCCGACCGCAAGCTGTACGCGCTGCGCGACGTCACCGGCACCGTCGAATCCATCCCGCTGATCGCCAGCTCCATCATGAGCAAGAAGATCGCCGAAGGCGCCGGATCGCTGGTGCTGGACGTGAAGTGCGGGTCCGGCGCGTTCATGAAGGACCAGCGGCAGGCCCGCGCCCTCGCCGACGAGCTGGTGTCCATCGGCACCGCGCACGGGGTGCGCGCCAGCGCGCTGCTCACCGACATGTCGGTGCCGCTGGGCGTCGCCGTCGGCAACGCGCTGGAGGTCGCGGAGTCCGTCGAGGTGCTGCAGGGCGGCGGGCCCACCGACGTCGTCGAGCTCACGCTGGCCCTGGCGCGCGAGATGCTCGCGCACGCCGGTCTGTCCGATGTGGACCCGGCCGAGGTGCTGGCTTCGGGGAAGGCCTACGACGCGTGGCGCACGATGATCGGCGCGCAGGGCGGCGACCCGGACGCCTCGCTGCCGCGCGCCGCCCACGTGGAGACCATCCCCGCACCGGAGGACGGCGTGCTGTCCACGTTGGACGCCTACGCGGTCGGCCTGGCGGCGTGGCGGCTCGGTGCCGGGCGGGCCCGCAAGGAGGACCCGGTGCGGCACGCCGCGGGCGTCCGCTGCCTTGCCAAGCCCGGTGACCGGGTCACCGCGGGCGCCCCGCTGCTGGAGCTGCACACCGACGAACCCGACCGGATCCCCGCCGCCCGCGAGGCGCTGACCGGCGCGATCACCCTCGCCGCCGCGCACGCCCCGGCCGATCTGATCATCGACACGATCCGGCCCTGACCGCCCGGACGAACGGCCCTCCCACCCGATCGACGCGGGCGAGCGGGCCGCGCACCCGGTGCGGGAACGCGGCAGGGCCGCGGCTCCCGGAGGAACCGCGGCCCTGTGCTGCTGCGGAGATCAGTCGTGCTGCGAGATCAGGCGCTCTCGGCGGCGTAACCCTCGTCGGAGGAGTCGTCGGAGCCCAGCGCCTTGGTGTCGCCGTCGCGCTTGGCGCTCTTCGAGCGACCGCGGCCGCGCTGCTGGCGGGGCAGCGTGGTGGGCGGCGGCGGGCTGGACGGGCCGCTGCCGCCGAGGATCAGCTCGGCGAACGTGGCCATGGCCTCGTCGAGCTGGCCGGCGTGCTTGCGCTCGGTCTCCTCGCTGGCCTCGCGCACCATCGAGTTCACCGCGTCGGAGTCCGGGCGGGACGCGAGGGTGCCGCTGATCTGCGACAGGTTCTGCGCCAGCGTGCCGCCGAGCTCGCCGAGCCCGGTCTTGACGCCCTCTTCGACCGTGTCCAGCCGGGTGCTGACGCCCTGCTCGACCGCTTCGATGCGGGTGTGCACGTTGTCCTCGACGTTGTCCAGCCGCCCGGAGACGCGGTCCAGCCGCTCGGTGAGCTGTTCGAGGCGCTCGGCGAGCTTGTCGAGCTTGTCCGTCGGGTCCACCGCGGGGCGCTGCGCGAGGGCGTCGATGCCGGTCTGCAGCTGGTCGCGGCCACCGGTGACGGCTTCGGTGACGGCGTTCTGCACGCCGCTGCCGGTCTCGGTGACGGCGCGCTGCAGCGTCTCGCGGGTGCCGTCGAGGTGCTCGTGCACGCCCTCGTCGATCTCGGCGAACCGGCCGCGGAGGCTGGTCTCCAGGCCGTCGATGCGCTCGCGGACCGGGACGGTGACCGAACCGGGCAGCGCTTCCAGGCGGGAGTCCTGCTTGTCCAGGTGGCCGCCGAGCTCGTCCAGGCGCTTGTGGATGTGCGCGAGCTTGTCCTCCAACCCGTCCATCCGGCCGGCGACGCCGTCGAAGCGGCCGGACACGCCGTCGAGGCGGCCGTCGAGCTGCGCGAAGGGCTTGGCGAGTTTGTCGAACAGGCCCTCCACCGCTGCCTTGACGTCACCGATCACGCCGTCCTGGGCGTCGATCTTGGTGAGGGCTTCGTCGACGCGCTCGGTCAGCACGCCGAGCTCGGTGCGGTCGGGGAGTTCGGACAGCCGCTTGCGAACCGAGCCCAACGATTCCAGCGGAGACATCCGGGCGTGGATCTCGTCGAGTGCGTCGAAAATCTGCTGCTGCTCGCTCTCGCGGATTTCGGCCGCACGCGTGAGCATGTTCCGCATGCGGTCGAAGGACATGTTCTCGTTCACGGCTCGGACGTCCTTCGTCGAGGGGCAGGGTGAGGACTAATGGAGCGTAGCTAGTCGTTTCCCGCGTTCCCAGCCACCCCCGGATACATTGAGTGAGCTTCGGGTGAACCATCACTCCGAAAGGTTGCCGGGAACTGGGCCGTTCAGACCAGCGGTGCTGTATGTCAATAGGTCGCTGGAGTTGCGCTTGGTCTTTCCGGGTGACTTCCCTGGCGACGTGCATTCGGGTGGTCTTCGGCATCGCCGCCGCCCGCTCAGGACGACCGTGGCCGGGTTGTAACGTAGTGCCATGTCAACACCGGTGAGCTTGGACACGATCCGACTGGCCCCCAAAGTCCTGCTGCACGACCACCTCGACGGCGGTCTGCGTCCGCGGACGGTGATCGAACTCGCCGACGCGGCCGGTTACGAGGGCCTGCCGCACCAGGACGCGGACGCGCTCGGCGCGTGGTTCCGGGAAGCGGCCGATTCCGGCTCGCTGGAGCGCTACCTGGAGACGTTCTCGCACACCGTCGCGGTCATGCAGACGGCCGATGCACTGCGCCGGGTCGCCGCCGAATGCGTCGAAGACCTTGCCGCCGATGGGGTGGTCTACGCGGAAGTCCGCTACGCCCCGGAGTTGTTCCAGGAAGGCGGACTGACCCTGCCCGAGGTCGTGGAATCCGTGCAGGAGGGATTTCGCGAAGGCGAGCGCCGTGCGGAATCGCAAGGAAAACTTGTCCGGATCGGAACATTGCTCTGCGCGATGCGGCAGAACGCCCGCTCGGCGGAAATCGCGGAGCTCGCGGTCCGCTACCGCGACGCGGAAGTGGTGGGCTTCGACATCGCCGGCCCGGAGGCCGGGTTCCCGCCCACCCGGAACCTGGACGCCTTCGAGTACCTGCGCCAGCAGAACGCGCACTTCACCATCCACGCCGGTGAGGCGTTCGGGCTGCCGTCGATCTGGGAGGCCATCCAGCACTGCGGCGCCGAACGGCTCGGGCACGGCGTGCGGATCGTCGACGACATCAAGGTCGACGAGGACGGCGAGGTGCACCTGGGCAGGCTGGCGTCGTACGTGCGGGACCGGCGCATCCCGCTGGAGATGTGCCCGTCGTCGAACCTGCAGACCGGCGCCGCCGACTCGCTGGCCGAACACCCGATCGGGCTGCTGAGCCGGTTGCGGTTCCGCGTCACGGTCAACACCGACAACCGGCTGATGGGCGACTGCACGATGTCCAGCGAGTTCGCCGCGCTGCACGAGACCTTCGGCTACGGCTGGACCGACATGCAGTGGTTCACGGTGAACGCCATGAAGTCGTCGTTCCTCGGCTTCGACGACCGGCTCGCGATCATCAACGACGTGATCAAGCCGGGGTACGCCACGCTGCTGGGCTGACCGCCCTCGGCTTCCCGCTTCCTGCTGCGGAGCGGAGAACGGCCCCCACCCTGCGGCGGGGGCCGTTCCGCTGTGCTCGGTCAGTGCTTGCGCAGGCGCTCGTCCTCGAACTGGACCACGAGTTCGCGCCAGGCCGCGACCTCGTCGTCGAACGGCGGGCTCGGCGGCATCCGGTTCGGGTTCGGGCGCAGCACGAACGAGACCAGCCAGCCGAGCAGCTCGGAGGGCTGCAGCGCCTCGTCCACGGTCTTGTCCCCGGCCCACGTCGCCGCGTCCAGCAGCAGCTCCTCGGCGAGGTCCAGCTGGTTCGGGTCCACTTCGGACGGACCGGCGGCGAGGTCCTCGTCCAGCCCGGTGAGCACGTAGTCGTTGTCCGCCTCGACCTCGACCTCCAGCTCGCCGCCGGTGGCCTTCTGCGTCACCTGCGGCCAGGTCGCGACCCGCGCCAGGTCGTTGTCCTCCAGCGCGGAGTCCTCGGCGAGGAAGCGGGCCAGGGCGCGCGGCGAGCCGAACACGTCGATGCGCCCGTCCGAGCCGAGGAACACCGGGTCGTCGTCCAGGTAGCAGCGCAGCGAGTAGAACTCGCCCTGCGCGGTGGTGATGCGGATCGGGTCGATGCCGATCTCGCCCCAGAAGCCGGGTTCGGCGTCCTCGTCCACCGGGTCCACATCGGAGTCGTCGTCGGCCTCGGCGCGTTCGGCCTCGTCGTGCTCCAGCGCCTCGGCGAGCTCGGTCTCGGCGGTGGCGACCGCGTCCGCGGGCACCTCCGGGGTGGCCACCACGGCGTCGAGGGCGTCGAGCAGGTCGTCCCAGCGCTCGGCGACCACGGCGCACAGCTCGGACCAGCGCTTCTGGCCGTCCTTGCCGGTGAACACCAGGGTGCCCTGGTCGAGCAGGCTGAAGCCGTCGGCGGCGTCGAGGACTTCGTGCACGGTGTCCAGCTCGCACACGTCGGCCAGCGAGCGGGCGATCTCCACGATGTCGTGCAGCTCGTTGATCGTCCACACGTCGGGGGTGTCGGCGACCAGCTCCGGCACGCCCACCAGGTCGAACTGGTGATCCTCGTCCGGGTTCAGCTCGACCGCGGACAGCGCCGGGACCACGTGCCAGGCCGGATGGTCGTCGAGGTCGTGCTCCCGCGCGGTGCGCACGAACGCGGCCAGTCGCGCGGCGTCCGGGAAGGCGTAGAGGTCTTCCTCGTGGCCGAGGAACGCCTCCCACTCCTCGCCGTCCTCCCGCCAGCGCGGTGCCCACAGGGTCACCACATCGCCTTGCGGCAGCCCCAGTTCGATGGGGACGATGTCCTGCGCCATCTTCCTACCTCCGGTCGCCGAACAGACGTCCGCGAAGCCTACGGGTTCCCCGCCGCACGCCTGCCGTCCGGTCGGGCTGCCCACCGTATCGACCACGTCGAGCGCGCTCGCAACCGAACCCGCCGGCAGGTCGTCCGAGGTGAGCCGGGTGCGTGATCACGGTTGGCGGTACCGGCCTCCCGCGGGCCCGTCGATCATGGTGCGAATGGATGTCACGGAGCTGTGGACGAGAATCGTGCTTTGGTTGGGTGAGCACGCACCGGTGACCGCAGCGGCCCTGCTCCCGCCCTCCCCGCCGCCGGATTTCGCCGAACTGGAGGCGGAATTCGAGATCCGGTTGCCGGAGGAGCTGCGCGAGTGGTGGTCGACCTGCGGTGGGACCGATGGTGACGTCCTCGCCGACGTGCTGCCGCCGTTCTACACGCCCTACAGCGCGCAGCGCGCGTGGGAGGTGTGGAGCGGGCAACGCAAGACCTGGGCGGCGCAGTGGGAACGGCCCGCGTGCGACTACTACGCGGGTTCGCCGGGATCGAGCTACCACCCGGCGTGGATCCCGATCGCCGGGGACGGGTTCGCCGACGAGCTGGTGGTCGATCTGCGCCCCGGGCCGATGCGCGGGTGCGTGCTGGAGTGGGAGCAGGAGGCGGGTCAGGTGCAACGGCCGGAGTGGCGCGGCATCTCGGCGATGCTCTCGGACGTGCACCGCTCGTTGACCGAGGGGGCGCCCGCCGGGCACAGCCATCCGACGGTCACCGAGGACGGAAGGCTGGACTGGCAGATCCGCTGACGCCACCGGTTCTCCGCGCTCCGGTCGGGGGCGCGGGGTTGCCGCCGGTGCGGACAGCTCGTCGAACCACCGCCCATCCGGATCGCCCCGGGTGGGCGGTTCTTCTTCTCTCCCGGACGTGCCCGCTGCCGACCTACTAGTTTGCAACGCCTACTAGTTGGTGTTACTTTGTCGCTGTGCCTGACAAGAAGCCCGACGCGCGGCAGACCCAATGGCTGCGCGGCGTCCTCGACCTGGCGGTCCTGGCGCTGCTCGCCGAGAACGGGGAGGGCTACGGGTACCTGCTGCTGCAACGACTCGCCGAGGCTGGACTGCCGGACATGAAAGCGGGAACGCTGTACCCGCTGCTCAACCGGCTGGCCGCCGACGGACTGCTGAGCACCGAGTGGCGGGCGGGGGAGAGCGGCCCCGGCCGCAAGTTCTTCGCCCTCACCGAACAGGGGCGCGCGGTGCTCGCCGAACAGGGACCGAAGTGGACGGAGTTCGCGAAGAACGCGAGCTCGGTGATCGAACGGGGGACGGGATGATGACGGTGGATGCCCAGAAGTACCGGGACGAGCTGCTGATCGCGCTGCGGATGCACGAGATCTCCGGCGCTCGCGTCGGAGACGTGCTCGCCGAGGTCGAGACGCACCTCGCCGAATCCGGTGAAGATCCGGTCGAGGCCTTCGGCACCCCGCGCGAGTACGCCGCCCGCGTCGCCGCGCAGCTCGACGGCGACCCCGCCAAGCAGTCCCGGCCCGCCGTGCTCGGCGGCGCGCTCGGCACCGCCGCGCTGACCCTGTTCGGGCTGGAGTTCTTCGTCGACGGATTCCGCGGGCCCGCGCCGGTCGTCCTCGCCGACCTGGTCGGAGCGGTGTGGATGCTGCTGCTGATCGTGGTGGCCGTCGGGGCGGCGTTCCGCGCGGGGACCGCGCTGCGCGGCAGGCGCTGGTACCTGGCCGGTGCGGTGGTCGCCGGCCTGCTCGCCATCGCCGGTACGAACGTGGTCGACCGGTTGCTCGGCGACGGGCCCGTGCTGTTCGAGCTGCCGGGCTGGGCGGCGATCGCGCTCGGCGCGGTGCTGCTCGCGGGTGCGGTCCGGGTGCTGGTCGTCGCGATCCGGCGCGGCCGGGTCGTTCCCCCGGCCTGAGCGGAGCACCGGCCGGGTGCGCGGGGCTGGACGCCCGCGCGCCCGGGCGCGGTCCGCGAGATCGTTCCGGCCCCCGATCGTCCGGGGCGCGGGGTCGGCGGGCACCGCACTTCGCGGCGGACGGTCAGGTGCCCACCGGGTGCCAGGTGGTCTTGACCTCGGTGAAGGCGCGCAGCCGCTCCAGGCCGTGCGCGGCCGTCCAGTCCGGTGCACCCCGGCCGGCGCGCAGCACCCGCTTCACGGTGCCCGCCGCCGCCCGCTCCAGCTCCGGGCGCAGTTCCGCGTCCGCGCCGCTGAGGTCGAGCGCGTCCACCTCGCCGTGCGCGGCCAGCCACGGACCGAGCTCCGCGGCCCGCCCGGTCAGCAGGTTCGCCGCCCCGCCCGGCACGTCGGAGGTCGCCAGCACCTCGGCCAGCGTCACCGCGGGCAGCGGGCGCTCGGCGCTGGTCACCACGACCGCGGTGCAGCCGGTCGCCAGCACCGGCGCGAGCACGCTGACCAGACCCAGCAGCGAGGAATCCTGCGGGGCGAGGACGCCGACGACCCCGCTCGGCTCCGGCACGCTGAACGAGAAGTACGGCCCGGCGACGGGATTCGCCGCACCGAGCACGCCCGCGATCTTGTCCGTCCAGCCCGCGAACCACACCACCCGGTCGAGCGCCGCGTCCACCACCACCGCCACCGCGTCCGCGCCGCGGCCCTCCGCGGCGGCGACGTCCGCGCCGAACTGGGCGCGGCGGCCCTCCATCACCTCGGCGATGCGGAACAGCACCTGCCCGCGGTTGTAGGCGGTGGCCCCGGACCAGCCGGGGAACGCCCCGCGCGCGGCCGCGACCGCGTCCCGCAGGTCCTTGCGGGAGGCGTGCGCCACGTTCGCCAGCGGCGCGCCCGCCGCGTCGCGCACCGGGTACACCCGGCCGGACTCGGAGCGGGGGAACTTCCCGCCGACGTAGAGCTTGCAGGTCTTGGCCACCGCGACCCGGCCGGTCTCGTGCTGCTCAGACGTCAAGGTATGCCTCCAGACCGGCGCGGCCGCCCTCGCGGCCGAACCCGGATTCCCGGTAGCCGCCGAACGGCGCGGTCGGGTCGAACCGGTTGAACGTGTTGGCCCACACCACGCCGGCGCGCAGCCGCTGCGCCGCCCACAGCGCGCGGGACCCCTTCTCCGTCCACACGCCCGCGGACAGGCCGTACGGGGTGTTGTTCGCCTTGGCGATCGCCTCGTCCGGGGTGCGGAAGGTCAGCACCGACAGCACCGGGCCGAAGATCTCCTCCCGCGCCACGCGCATCGACTGCTGCACGTCGCCGAACACGGTGGGGGAGAAGAAGAAACCGCGCTCCGGCAGCGGGCAGGAGCTGCTCCACCGGGTCGCGCCCTCGGCCTCCCCGGCCGCGACGAGGTCGGTGATGCGGGCCAGCTGCTCGGCCGAGTTGATCGCGCCGACGTCGGTGTTCTTGTCCAGCGGGTCGCCGACCCGCAGCAGCTCCACCCGCGAGCGCAGCTTGCCGAGCAGCTCCTCGGCGATCGATTCCTGCACCAGCAGCCGGGATCCGGCGCAGCACACCTGGCCCTGGTTGAAGAAGATGCCGCCGACGACGCCCTCCACGGCCTGGTCCAGCGGCGCGTCGTCGAACACGATGTTCGCGGCCTTGCCGCCGAGCTCCAGGGTGAGCTTCTTCCCGGTTCCGGCGAGGGTCCGCTGGATCTCCTTGCCGACCGCGGTGGAACCGGTGAACGCGACCTTGTCCACGTCCGGGTGCGCGACCAGCTGGGCGCCCACGTCACCCGCCCCGGGCAGGACGTTCACCACGCCGGGCGGCAACCCGGCCTCCTGGCACAGCTCGCCGAACACCAGCGCGGACAGCGGCGTGGTCTCGGCCGGTTTCAGCACCACGGTGTTGCCGCAGGCCAGCGCGGGGGCGATCTTCCACGCCAGCATCAGCAGCGGGAAGTTCCACGGGATCACCCCGGCGGCCACGCCCAGCGGCCGCGGCTCGGGGCCGTACCCGGCGTGGCCGAGCTTGTCCGCCCAGCCCGCGTGGTGGAAGAAGTGCGCCGCGGCGGTGGGGATGTCGGAGTCGCGGGCCTCCTTGATCGGCTTGCCGTTGTCCAGCGTCTCCAGCACGGCGAGTTCCCGGCCGCGCTCCTGGATGAGCCGGGCGATGCGGAACAGGTACTTCGCGCGCTCGGCGCCCGGCATCGGGCCCCAGGTCCGCTCGAACGCGCGCCGCGCCGCCCGCACCGCTGTGTCCACATCGGACTGAGCGGCGGTGGCGATCTCGGCGAGCGGTTCGCCGGTGGCCGGGTTGAGCGTGGTCAGCGGGGCGCCGGCGCCGTCGGTGAACTCGCCGTCCACGAACATCCGGTACCGGTCGCGCAGGTTCGCCACGGCCGCCGATTCCGGCGCGGGCGCGTACTCCCAGCCGCTCATGCGTCCACCGCCACGTGGTGCGCGGCCGCGTAGTGGCCGGTGCGTTGCGTTCGTCGTTGCATCAGCAGATCTCCCAGCAGGCTCGACGCGCCGAAGCGGAACAGCGCCGGGGTCAGCCACTCCGGCCCGGCGACCTCGCGCACCGCCACCAGGTAGCGCATCGCGTCCTTCGTGGTGCGGATGCCGCCCGCCGGCTTCACCCCGCGCGGCTCGCCGGTGCGGTCCCGCCAGTCCCGCACGGCCTGCAGCATCAGCGTCGTCACCGGCAGCGTCGCGGCGGGCGAGACCTTGCCGGTGGAGGTCTTGATGAAGTCGCCGCCCGCCAGCAGCGCCAGCCAGGAGGCGCGGCGCACGTTGTCGTAGGTGGCGAGCTCGCCGGTCTCCAGGATCACCTTCAGGTGCGCGTCGCCGCAGGCCGCCTTCACCTGCTGGACCTCTTCGAAGACCTGGCCGTAGCGCCCGGACAGGAACGCGCCGCGGTCGATCACCATGTCCACTTCGGACGCTCCGGCGGACACCGCGAGCGACACCTCGTCCAGCTTCACCCGCCGCGCCGAGCGACCGGACGGGAACGCCGTCGCCACCGAGGCCACCCCCACGCCGGAACCCGCGAGCGCCGCCACCGCGGTCGCCGCGAGGTCCGGGTACACGCAGACGGCGGCCACCGGCGGGACGTCCGGTTGCTCGGCGTCCGGCCGGCGCGCCTTCGCCGCCAGCGCCCGCACCTTGGCCTCGGTGTCGGCGCCCTCCAGCGTCGTCAGGTCCACCATGCCGATCGCGGTGTCGATCGCCCACGCCTTGGCGTCCTTCTTGATGCTGCGGGTGGCGAGTCCCGCGGCGCGCTGCTCCAGCCCCACCTGGTCCACGCCGGGCAGACCGTGCAGGAACCGCCGCAGCGACCGCTCGTCCCGGGTGACCTCGGCGAGTTCCGGCGGCAGCGCGCCGGTGCGCGGACCGTCCAGTGGTTCGACCATGCCGCGCAGTCTAGGTCAGCGGGGCGCCGACCTCGATCCCTCCGAGAGCCGCACCGGCCGTTCAGGAGTCCTTCGGCTCCCACTCCAGCGTGACGGTGAAGTTGGCCTCGCCGGCGACCGCAGCGGGTCCTGCCGATGCTCGTCGTCCGGCCGCACGCGCCACCCCCGGTTCGCGCCGTCGATCACGTCCGCCGGTGAACCTAGCCAACCGGGTGGTGCGGGTGGTGCGGATTCCCGGTTCGTCCCGGAATCGCAACCTCCCCACTCGAAAGGAGGACGCTAGGTCGTGGGGTGCGGGGTAATCCGGAAGCAGCGCGCACCTCGGCACGGTGCGCACCGGACACCGGTACTCCGGAGGTGGTTCCCCATGAAGGCAGTGGTCTACCGAGAACCGTTCGAAGTCACCGTCGACGAAGTCGACCGACCCGCCGTCCAGCACCCCAACGACGTGATCGTGCGCGTCACCTCCACCGCGATCTGCGGATCCGACCTGCACATGTACGAAGGCCGCACCGCCGCCGAACCCGGCATCGTGTTCGGGCACGAGAACCTCGGCATCGTCGACGAGGTCGGGGACGGGGTCGTCGGCCTGAACCGCGGCGACCGGGTCGTGATGCCGTTCAACGTCGCCTGCGGCTTCTGCACGAACTGCACGGCCGGGAACACCGCGTTCTGCCTCACGGTCAACCCCGGCTTCGCGGGCGGCGCCTACGGCTACGTCGCGATGGGCCCCTACACCGGCGGGCAGGCCGAGTACCTGCGGGTGCCGTTCGCCGACTTCAACTGCCTGGTGCTGCCGCCGGACTCCAGCAAGGAAGCCGACTACGTGCTGCTCGCCGACATCTTCCCCACCGGCTACCACGGTTGCGAGCTCGCACAGGTGTCGCCGGGGGAGACCTGCGCGGTCTACGGCGCCGGGCCGGTCGGGCTGATGGCCGCCTACTCGGCGCTGCTGCGCGGCGCCGCCCGCGTGTTCTGCGTGGACCGGATCCCGGAGCGGCTGGCGAAGGCCGAGGAGATCGGCGCCATCCCGATCGACTTCAGCGCGGGCGACCCCGTCGAGCAGATCAAGGACCTGACCGAGGGCGTGGGCACCGACAAGGGCGTGGACGCCGTCGGCTACCAGGCGCACACCGCCGACGCGGGCACCGAGGAACCCGCCGTGGTGCTCAACTCGCTGATCCACACCGTCCGGCCCACCGGGCGGCTCGGCGTCCCCGGCCTGTACGTGCCCGCCGACCCCGGCGGCCCGGACGAGAACGCCAAGCAGGGGATGCTGCTGGTCGCCATCGGCAAGATGTTCGAGAAGGGACAGGTCGTCGGCACCGGCCAGTGCAACGTGAAGCGGTACAACCGCCAGCTCCGCGACATGATCACCGCGGGACGGGCGGCGCCGAGCTTCGTGGTCTCGCACGAGCTGTCGCTGTCCGAGGCGCCGGACGCCTACCGCAAGTTCGATCAGCGGATCGAGGGCTACACCAAGGTCGTCCTGCACCCGTGACGCCGACCGCGCCGGCTCCCCGCCCCTCGGGGCCCGGCGCGGGCGGGATCTGGCGCACATCCGCCGGTCTCCGCCGCCGCCCGCGGTGGTCGCGGCCGTTACTGTCCTCGGCCATGGACGTACGGGTCGTGGACCACCCGCTGGCGAAGTCGAGGCTCTCGACGATGCGCGACGCGCGCACCGAGAACGCGGCTTTCCGCGCAGCGCTGCAAGAACTCACCCTCATGCTGATCTACGAGGCGACCCGCGACGCCGAGGTCGCCGAAGCGCCGATCCACACCCCGGTGGCCCGCACCACCGGCTACCGGCTGGCGAACCCGCCGCTGCTGGTGCCGGTGCTGCGCGCCGGGCTCGGCATGGCCGACCAGGCGCACCGGCTCATCCCGGAGGCGCAGATGGGCTTCGTCGGGCTCGCCCGCGACGAGGAGACGCTGCAGCCGACGCCGTACCTGGAATCGCTGCCGAAGGACCTCTCCGGCCTCCCCGTGCTGGTGCTGGACCCGATGCTGGCCACCGGCGGATCGATGCTGCACACCATCCGGCTGCTGGTGGAGCGCGGCGCGACCGACGTGACCGCGATCTGCACCCTCGCCGCCCCGGAGGGCGTCCAGCACCTGGCGGACTCCGGTCTGCCGCTGCGGGTCGTGACCGCCAGCATCGACGAGCGGCTCAACGAGTCCGGCTTCATCGTCCCCGGCCTCGGCGACGCGGGGGACCGCGAGTACGGCGCCGTGTGACCCGAGCGCACCTTGGACCGGGTGGTACCAGCGAGATACCATCCGGTCCATGGCCATGACGCTGCGGCTGACCGACGAGGAGAGCGCTCGGCTGGCGGAGCTCGCAGCCGCCGAAGGCCGCTCCAAGCAGGAGATCGTGCGCGCCGCGCTCGCCGAGCGGTGGGCCCGGCAGCGCAAGGACCAGCAGCTCGGCGAAGTCGTGCAGCGGGTGCTGCCGCACTACCGGGGATTGCTGGACGACCTCGGACCCGCATGATCGATCATTGATCGGTGCTCGTCTACCTCGACGCTTCCGATCTGCTGCTGCTCGCCACCGCCGTCACCCGCGGTGACCTGGTGGTGCGGGACAGCGGCCTGCTCGACTCGGCCGCGTACCGGCCGCGGGCCGAGGTGCTCGGCGTTCCAGCCTACGGGACGTTGTGGCTGAAGGCGGCCGCGCTGCTGGACTCCCTGGTGCGCACCCGGCCGCTGGTGGAGGGCAACTGGCGGCTCGGCTGGGTCGCCGCGGTCGCGATGTGCGACGTCAACGGCTGGTGGATCGACGCCGACGAGACCGAGGCCCTGCAACTGGTGCGCGACGTGGGGCGCGACAAGCGGGAGGTCGCCGAGATCGCGGACTTCCTGGAGCGCTGCGCCGAACCCAAGGGGTGAGCGCCGGCCGCGTGCCGTTCCCGAGGTGTTCGCCCTGCCGATCTCGGGTGTTTCGCCCGTTTCGTGGGACGCTGGACCGGTGGCTCACCGAGGATCCGCCGTCGCCGCCGCCCTGCTGGGAGGAGCGGTCGCGGGGGCCTGCTACCGCAGCGTCCGCACCGTGCGCCAGGTCCGCGCGCTGGTCCCGCTGCACGAGGCACCGCCGGATCCGGGCGTGTTCCCGGCCGCGGTGACCGTCGTCGTCCCGGCCCGCGACGAGGCCGCCGTGATCGACGACTGCCTGCGCGGCATCCGCGCCCAGACCTACGCCGACCGTGATCCGGCGGCGCTGCGCGTCGTGGTCGTCGACGACGGGTCCACCGACGGGACCGGGGATCTCGCCCGCGCGCACGCCGCCGCGGACGAGCGGATCCGGGTGGTGCGGGTGGACGGCCCGCCGCCGGGCTGGGCGGGCAAGGTGCACGCGATGCACGTCGGCGTCGAGGCGGCCGGGCCGCCCGGGGCGGGGGAGTGGCTGCTGTTCGTCGACGCGGACACGGTGCTCGCCCCCGACCTGCTGGCCAGGCTGCTGCTCACCGCCGACGCCGTGGACGCGGACCTGGTCTCCACGCCGGGCGGGCCGCCGCCGCGGCGCTCGGCGGCCTGGCCGCTGCTGATGCCGCCGGGGCTGCAGCTGATCGGGGAGAACGCCGCGCCGGATGGACGCGGCGCCAAGGCCTTCGCCATCGGGCACTGCATCCTGCTGCGCCGCTCGCACTACGACAAGATCGGCGGCTGGGAGTCGATGGCCGGGCTGCGCAACGAGGACGTCGCGCTCGCCACCTCGGTCCGCGACCACGGCGGTGTCACGCGGCTGGTGGACGGGCTGGACCACGTGACGACCACCGGCATGGACCCGTTCGCGCAGGGCTGGGCGTCGTTCCGGAAGAGCTTCGTGGCCGGTACCCGGCAGTCGGTGCCGGTCCTGCTGGGCGGCGGGCTCGGGCAGGTCGCGCTGTCGCTGGCCGCACCAGTCGCGCTCGGGGTCGGCGTCCGGCGGCGGCGACCGCTGCTGGCCGCGGCCGGGGTGATCGGCTGGGTGGCGCAGGGCGTCGCGCACGCGCACACCGCGCGCTACATGCGGGCGGGGCCGGAGCTGGCGCCGTTGGCCCCGTTCACCGGGGCGCTGTTCGGCGGGGTGCTGCTGGACGGGGCGGTCCGGGTGCTGAGCGGGACCGCGTCCTGGAAGGGACGCCGCACCGGGAGCTGACGCCCGGGTGTGGGCCCGGGGGCCCCCCCCGCGCCCCCCGGGGGGGGGGGGGTAATGTAGGCTTACACCCCCCCCCCCAACACCCAACCGCCGTTCTCCGGGGCGGCCCAGGCCGCCACGGTGGCGGGCAACCCCGACGT
>NZ_JAIUJZ010000015.1:0-17051 GCF_020176775.1 Saccharopolyspora sp. 6M | reverse complement strand
GGGGGCGCGGGGCCCGGGCGCGCGCGCCCCCCCCCCCCCGGGGGGCCCCGGGGGGGGGGGGGCCCCGCCCCCCCCCCCCCCCCCCACGGTGGGTTCCGTCAGCGGTCAGTCTTCGACCTGATCCGTTTCGTGCTTGCGGAGGGCGAGTGGCGCGCCGGCCAGGTCCTCTTCGTTGCAGAGCAACTTCAGTTCGTAGTACGGCGCACCTTTGCGGTCGTCGTAGTCCAGGTGGACTGCGATGACGTCCACGGGCTCGCCCAACCAGGACTGCGCTTCGCGCAGCCAGCGGGCGGACCGTTCCAATGCGGTCGGCAGATCGTCGTCGCGGAACTCGACCGGCCGGTAGGGCACCCCGTGCACCTGGTCCCCGGGATGTTCGGGCTGGGGCAGATCAACGGAGACACCGGAGTCGTCGAGTTCGAGTTCGATCGTTTCCTCACTCACCGTGAAAGGGTAACGCGTGGCCGGTGACCTGGTCGAACGTCGGTCCGGTGAGTGGTCGGCCGAGGTCCGGGCAGGCTTGGCCGCGGAGGTGGCGCGCTGGTCGGCCGAGGTCCGGGCAGGCTTGGCCGCGGAGGTGGCGCGCTGGTCGGCCGGTTCCCCGGCGAGGTGCGGGAGGGACGCCCCGAACTCGACTCGACAGTTGAGGGAAGGCGGGTCATCGCCCAGGGCGCCCCGTTCGCCGCACGGGTGCGCGTCCCGGCGACGTAGATCACCATACCGGGTGATGATCGATCAAGATCAACAGGGGGGTTTCCGGCCCTGCCAAAGGAAAATCTGCGCGTACGGGCACGCTCGGGCGCAGATCGGGCAGCGGAGCTGGCCGGCCCGCGCAAGATCGCGGACCCGCTCCCGGCCGCCCGGCCCGGCCCGCCCGCGGACGCGCCGAACCGCTCCCCGCCGCGGAATGCGCGGTCCCGCGGAGATCAGGGCATCAGGCCCGCCGCGACCGCGGCGCCCAGTTCCCAGCACGCGGACAGGTCCGCCTGGTCGGGCGTGCCGGACAGCACCACCGGTTCGGCGGCCTGCCGCCACGACAGGCCCGAGGTGATCGACGCGATGGCCCGCAGCGCGCCCTCGGTGCCCTCGTTCCCGTGCACCCAGCAGCCGAACGGGCGACCCGCGGTCGAGTCCAGGCAGGGGTAGTAGACGGTGTCGAAGAAGTGCTTCAGCGCGCCGCTGATGTAGCCCAGGTTCGCCGGGGTGCCGAGCAGGTACCCGTCCGCGGTGAGCACGTCGGAGGCGGTCGCGGCCAGGGCGGCGGTGCGCACGACCTCGACGTCCTCGATCTCCTCCGTGGTCGCACCGGCCACGACCTGCTCGAACATCGCCTGCATCCCGGGCGAGGGCGTGTGGTGCACGATCAGCAGCCTGGGCATCGGCCCCTCCGTTCGGTCAGGAGTCCTCGCGGACCAGTTCGGTGACGGCGGCGTCCAGCCGGTCGAGGCGGTCGCCGGCCCGCCGCTGCGCCGCCGCGAGATCGCCGTTCGCCGCCTCCACCACCTGGAAGTAGCACTTGAGCTTCGGCTCGGTGCCGGACGGGCGCACCACCAGCCGCAGCCCGCCCTCCCCGGTGATCACCAGCGCGTCGGTGTCCGGCAGCAGGTCCCGCACCCGCACCGGGGTGCCGAGCAGTTCGGCGGGGGGATCGGCGCGGAGGCGGCGCATCGTCGCGGCGATCTCGTCGAGGTCGGTGACCCGCACCGAGACCTGCCCGGTGCGGTGCACGCCGTGCTCGGCGGCGAGCTCGTCGAGCAGGCCGGGCAGGTCGCGCCCCCGCTCCCGCAGCGTCGCGGCCAGGTCGCAGGCCAGCACCGCGGCGGAGATGCCGTCCTTGTCCCGCACCCGGTCCGGGTCCACGCAGTGCCCGAGCGCCTCCTCGTAGGCGTAGACGAGCCCGGTGCCGCTGCCGTCGCCGGAGCGCACCAGCCACTTGAACCCGGTGAGCGTCTCGTCGTAGCGCACGCCGTGCTTGCGGGCGAGGGAGCGCAGCATGGTCGCCGACACGATCGTCGTCGCCACCAGCGGGTCCGGGTGCGCGGCCCGGTCGAGCCCGGAGAGCACGTGCTCGCCGAGCAGCACGCCGGTCTCGTCGCCGCGCAGCATCCGCCAGCCGTCGCCGTCCCGGCCGCCCAGCGCGCAGCGGTCCGCGTCCGGGTCGAGCGCGATCGCGAGGTCCGCGGAGACGTCCGCGGCCAGCGCCAGCAGCAGGTCGGTCGCGCCCGGCTCCTCCGGGTTCGGGAAGCCGACGGTGGGGAAGTCCGGGTCCGGCCCGGCCTGCTCGGGCACCCAGTGCACGTCGGTGAACCCGGCGAGCTCCAGGGCTTCTTGCAGCGGTCCGGCGCCGACGCCGTGCAGCGCGGTCGCCGCCACCCGCAGCGCGCGCGCCGTGCCGCGGGGCAGCGCCGCCACCGGCGCCAGGTAGTCGGCCAGCGCCCGCTCGTGCACCGCGTGCTCGCGCCGCCGCGGCACCTCGGCGGCGGGCGGGCTCGCGGCGACGCACCGCTCGATCTCGGCGTCGGCCGGGCCGACCAGCTGGGTGCCGCCGGAGAGGTACAGCTTGTACCCGTTGTCCTGCGGCGGGTTGTGCGAGGCGGTGATCTGCACCCCCGCGACCGCGCCGAGCGCGCGGGACGCGTGCGCCAGCACCGGCGTGGGCAGTGCTCCGGGCAGCACCCGCACGTCGAATCCGGCGGCCGCGAACACGTCGGCGGTGTCCGCCGCGAACTCCGCGGATCCGTGCCGCGCGTCGCGGCCGACGACGACGATCCCGCCGCCCAGCCCCCGCTCGGCCAGCCACCGGGCCACGCCCCAGGTGGTGCGCACGACCACGGCCCGGTTCATGCCGTTCGCCCCGGCCCGGACCGCGCCGCGCAGCCCGGCGGTGCCGAAGGTCGGCATCCCCGACATGCGCTGCGCCAGGTCCGCGGCCGCGTCCGGATCCCCGCCGGTGGCGGCGTCGAGCACGGCGGTCAGCTCGGCGCGCGCCGCCTCGTCGACGTCCGCGCCGATCCAGGCCCGCGCGGCTTCCACGCACCCCGGATCGAGGTGCTGAGTGCTGACCACGACGTCACTCCTTCGCTGGTGGACCGGCCGCAACCGGCTCGGCGCGTGCCACGGCACGCAGATGATCTCGAAACAGCACATCCCGAACAAGCCGAACCGCGACCGCCCGGGAGCGGACCCTCGTCCTGCCACCGGCGAAGCCGCTGAGCCGCCGACCACCGAAGCAGCGGAACCACCCGCGGGTTCTCAGCGGTTTCCTCGCGAGCACAGCGTTTCGGAGCCACCGGTGAGAACGATCCCGCAGCGAGGGGGCCGCTGAGGTTCCGCCACCCGGCCCGAACGCAACAGGACCACCGGCCAGAGCGGGATCAAGCGGACTCGACGAGGGAGCGCAGGAGCTTGCCCATCCGGCCCGCCGAAGCCTTGCCCGCCTCCAGCACCTCCTGGTGGTTCAGCGGCTGCCCGGACAGCCCGGCGGCCAGGTTCGTCACCAGCGACAGCCCGAACACCTCGGCGCCC
Organism: Saccharopolyspora sp. 6M; assembly: GCF_020176775.1. Taxonomy (NCBI): domain Bacteria; kingdom Bacillati; phylum Actinomycetota; class Actinomycetes; order Pseudonocardiales; family Pseudonocardiaceae; genus Saccharopolyspora; species Saccharopolyspora sp. 6M. The sequence continues at coordinate 13,526 of NZ_JAIUJZ010000015.1, read as the reverse complement.
GCGGCGCGCGCGGCGATCGCCTCGGCGACCGTGGACATGCCGACCAGGTCGACGCCGGAGCCGCGCAGCATCCGGATCTCGGCCGGAGTCTCGAAGTGCGGTCCGGGCAGCCCCGCGTACACGCCCTCCTCCAGCGAGTCGTCGATCTCCTGGGCGAGACCGCGCAGCCGCGGCGAGTACAGGTCGGTGAGGTCCACGAAGTGCGGCCCGACCAGCGGGGAGCGCGCGGTGAGGTTCACGTGGTCGCTGATCAGCACCGGCTGCCCGACCGACATGCCTTCGCGCAATCCGCCCGCGGCGTTGGTGAGCACCACGGTCCGGCAGCCCGCGGCGACCGCGGTGCGCACCCCGTGCACCACCGAGTTCATGCTCTTGCCCTCGTACAGGTGGGTGCGACCGAGGAAGACCAGCACCTGCTTGCCCGCGACCGGCACGGACCAGATCCGGCCGCTGTGCCCGCTGGCGCTCGGCGGTTCGAAGCCGGGCAGGTCGGACATGGTCACCTCGGCGACGGGGGAGCCGATCTCCTCGGCGGCGGGCCGCCACCCGGAACCGAGCACGACGGCGAGGTCGTGGTGGGCGGCACCGGTGCTCTCGGCGAGGGCGGCCGCGGCGGCGCTGGCGGTGGCGAACGGGTCGGAAGCAGCAGAAGGAGTCACGACCGCTCAGCGTAGTCATCTCCGCGACCCGCCTCCGCCGTCGACCGGCGGCGGCGATCACCCGGGCGGTTCGCCCGTCCGGCCGCACCGCTCGGTCGAACGGGTCCCGGACTCAGGACGTGATCTGGAAGCCCCCCAGCGCTTCGTCGAACAGCCGCTGGTGGGCGCCGGGCTGGTCGAGCGGCGTGGTCACCCGCAGCACCCACAGGTCGCTGCCGCGAGGCATCAGCTGCGAGGTGGTGCTGCGCTCGGAGTCGGCGACGGCCGGTCCGATCACGCCGCCCTGGCTGGCGGTGTAGCGCAGGAAGCGGTCGGTCTCGCCGCTGACCTCGTCGGTGGCGCCGGTGGGCCGGTCCTCCTCCAGCCGGAAGGTCCCGTGCTCGCCCGCGGAGCGCTCCTGGAGCACGTCCACGTAGTCCTGCGCGGTGGAGCGGTCGCCGTAGTAGCCCTCGAACCGCTCCACGGCGACCTCGGCGCGGCCGTCCGGGGAGATCAGGTACACCACCATGCTCTCGGTGGGCTGGTTGCGGCTGCCGCGGAACACGTCCCAGCCCTCGGGGGCGACGACCTCGAAACCGCCGCCGCCCTGCTGGCTGCGCTTGGCCTCGTCGACGTAGCGGGCCAGCCGCGGCGTGGCCGGCTGGGACGGAGCGGGAGCGGTGATCTCGGGCAGCACGTCGTGCCCGGCGAGCGCGCGGGTCGCGGCGAACCCGCCCGCGGTGGAGGCGGCGAACAGCACCACGGCCGCCAGACCCAGCACCACCGCGCCCCAGCGGAACCGCCTGCGCGGCGCGGGCGGCGGTTCGCTGAGCATGAACGGCAGCGGGCCGGGGTCGGCGGCCAGCGGCGCCGGTTCCTCGTCGGTGGCGGTGCCGGGGGCGGTGTTCGGCGAGGTGCTGGGGACCTTGCGCACCCGCACCGTCGGCGCCTCCGGGTCCAGCAGCATCTCGAACGGCCGGGTGCCGGAGGGCGGCAGCAGGTCCTGCACGTGGCGGCGCACCTCCTGCGCCGTCATCCGCTGCGCCGGGTCCTTGACCATGAGCCCGGCGATGATCTCGCCGATCGGCCCGGGCCGGTGCGGGGCGGGGACCGGCCCGCGCACCACCGAGGTGATGGTGGCCAGCGGGTCGTCGTTCGCGCCGTAGGGCGCGGTGCCCTCGGAGGCGGCGAACAGCGTCGCACCCAGCCCCCACAGGTCGGCGGCGTCGGTGACCGCCTCGCCGGAGGCGATCTCGGGGGCGATGAACGCCGGGGTGCCGAGCATGATCCCGGTGGAGGTGATGGTGTGCTCGGAGACGTTGCGGGAGATGCCGAAGTCGCTGAGCTTGATCCGCCCGTCGTCGCCGATCAGCACGTTGCCCGGCTTCACGTCGCGGTGCACGATGCCCGCCCGGTGCGCGGCGTCGAGCGCGGCGGCCACGCTGTCGGCGACCAGCGCCAGCTGCGGGTCGCCGAGCGCGCCGTGCTCGGCGAGCACCGCCGCGAGGCTCTGCGAGGGCACCAGTTCCATGACGACGAACGGTTCGCCCTCGTGCCGGGCCACGTCGTAGAGCGTCACCACGTTGGGATGGGTGACCAGCGCGATCGCCCGCGCTTCGCGCAGCGCGCGTTCCCGGAGCTCGGCGGCCTCGCCCTCGGGCATCCCCCGGGGCAGCAGCACCTCCTTGACCGCCACGGGCCTGCGCAGCAGCTCGTCGGTGCCCGCCCACACGATGCCCATCGCGCCGCCACCGATGCGCTGCTCCAGCCGGTAGCGGTCGGCGATCAGCCGGTCGGCGCCTGCGGCGGCCTCTTCCTCAGTCGTGGGCACCCGCTCATTCTCCATCCCGCGTCGTCGGGTCCGGTCCAAACCCGCCCGTTCACCTGCCCAACAGCGGATATCACTCAGCGTGTTCAGCGGAGTCCGCTGGGCGGGACGGCGGTGTTACCGGTAGTGAAGTTTCCCACGTGGCCGGTTCCGGCCGGTAACCGCACCAGGTGCCCAAGATTATTTCGCGCCAACGGGAAAACCCGGCCGACCGGCGCCGTTCGCGGCCCCGGCGGCGCGGCTCGGGATTATGACCAGTCGGGGCGATTCGGATAAGTTGGGCGCGGCCGGGACCACCGCCAGCGGGAGCAAACCGTTCGGCGACCCCGTCACGCACCGCTCGTCGCCCGCCATCCGGCGGGTCGGTGGGAGTGCCCGAAGGCCCCATCGGACCCCCGGTGGGGCCGCGCGATGGTGGGCGCAGCGTGAGTGACGAACAATTCCACGGGGTCGCCTGGTCCACGGTCTGATCACCGGCTCGCCGAGGAGGTGCCCTTGTCCGCGTTCGTCCTCGTCCACCTGCTGGTGGCTCTGGCGTTGCCGATCGTAGCCCGGCGCAACACCGGGATGGCCTTCGCGATCGCCGCCCTGCCACCGGCGGCCGCGCTGACCTGGGTGCTCGCGCGCTCCGGGGCGGTGCTCAGCGGGGACGCCATCGTGGAGGAGGTCCCGTGGTCGCCGCTGCTGGGCCTGGAGTTCACCTTCCGGTTGGACGCGCTCGCGGTGCTGATGACGCTGCTGGTGTCCGGCATCGGGGTGCTGGTGCTGGTCTATTCGATCGGGTACTTCCACGCGGGCAGCGGTGACGCCCGGCGTTCCGCACCGCTGCTGCTGACGTTCGCGGGCACCATGTTCGGGCTGATCCTGGCCGACGACCTGCTCACCGTCTACGTGTTCTGGGAGCTGACGACGGTCTGCTCCTTCCTGCTGGTCGGTCAGGCGGGCATCAGCCGGGAGTCGCGGCGGTCGGCGCTGCAGGCGCTGATGATCACCACGATGGGCGGGCTGGTGATGCTGCTCGGCTTCGTGGTGCTCGGCGAGGCCGCGGGCACCTACCGCATCTCGGAGATCGTCGCGGAGCCGCCCGGCGGCACCCCGCTGGCCGTCGCGGCCTCGCTGATCCTCGTCGGCGCGCTCACCAAGTCGGCCCAGGTGCCCTTCCACAACTGGCTGCCGACCGCGATGGTCGCGCCCACCCCGATCAGCGCGTACCTGCACGCGGCCTCCATGGTGAAGGCCGGGGTGTTCCTGGTCGCCCGCCTCGGCCCGGTGTTCGTCGGGGTGCCCGAGTGGTGGCTGCCGACCGTGGTGTTCGGCCTGATCACGATGGTCTTCGGCGGCTGGCGGGCGCTGCACGAGACGGACCTGAAGAAGCTGCTCGCCTACGGCACCGTCAGCCAGCTCGGGTTCCTGATGGTGCTCGTCGGGCAGGGCACCTACGCGGCCGCGCTGGCCGGGGCGGCGATGCTGCTGGCGCACGGCATGTTCAAAGCGACCCTGTTCCTCGTCGTCGGCATCGTCGACCACCAGACCGGCACCCGGGACGTGCGGGAGCTGTCCGGGCTCGGGCGGCGGATGCCCGCGCTGGCCACGATCGCCGCGCTGGCGGTTGCGTCGATGGCGGGCCTGCCGCCGATGCTGGGCTTCCTCGGCAAGGAGGCCGCGTTCGGCGCGTTCCTGGAGGAGGGCGGCGGCACCGGGTTGCTCATCGACTTCGTGCTGCTGCTCGGCTCGGTGTTCACCGTGGCCTACAGCGCGCGGATGCTGTGGGGCGCGTTCGCCCGCAAACCGGGCGTGGCCCCCACCGGGGGCAAGCAGCCCGGGGCGGTGCTGCTGGTGCCCGCCGCGATCCCCGCGTTCGCCGGGGTCGTGCTCGGCATCGGGTATCCGCTGACCGACGAGCTCGCCGGTTCCTACGCCGCCGTGTACGGCGCTGGGGTCGACCCGCTGCACCTGGAGCTGTGGCACGGCTTCGAACTGCCGCTGCTGTTCTCGGTGGTCGCGGTCGCCGCCGGGTTGTGGGTGCACGCGATGCGCGTCCCGCTCACCGCGCTGCGCCGCAGGCTGCCGAAGCCGCTCGACGCGCAGCGCGGCTACGAGCGGATCATGGCCCTGCTGGAGCGCACCGCCGTCGGCGTCACCGGCCGCACCCAGGTCGGTTCGCTGCCGACCTACCTGGCGATCATCCTGCTCACGGTGGTCGCCGTCCCCGGATCGGTGCTGGTCTACCACGCGCACGTGCCCGCGGACATGGCGCTGCACCAGAACCTGCTGCAGATCCCGCTGGCAATCCTGGTGATCATCGCGGCGATCGCGGTGGTGCGGGCGAAGCGGCGGCTCACCGCGGTGCTGCTCGTCGGCGTGATCGGCTACGGCATCGGCGGCCTGTTCATCGTGGACGGCGGGCCGGACGTGGCGCTCGCCCAGTTCCTGGTCGAGACGCTGACCATGGTCGCGTTCGTGTTCGTGCTGCGGCGGCTGCCCGCGCGGTTCACCAAGGGCGACGCGGCGCGGTCGCTGCGCTGGCCGAAGCTGGCGCTGTCGGTGGCGGGCGGCGTGGTCATCGCGCTCGGCGCGGTGCTGTTCAGCGCGGCGCGGCAGCAACCGCCGGCGGTCAGCGCCGACTTCATCGCGCAGTCCGAGGAAGGCGCCGGGGCCACCAACATCGTCAACGCGATCCTCGTCGACTTCCGCGCGTTCGACACCGTCGGCGAGATCTCCGTGCTCGCCGTCGCCGCGACCGGTGTCGCCAGCCTCGTGCTGGCCTCCCGGTTCGACCGCAGGCGCCGCAGCTCGCGCGGCGCGCAGGCGACGGCCCCCGCGGAACGCCCCGGAGTCGTGCTCAGCGGGAACGGGAACGGGCGGCGCCAGGAGGAGGAGCAGTCATGACCGACCCCAGGATCACCGCCCCCCGCAACGGGGAACGCCCCGGCGTGCCGTGGACCGGGTGGGACGCCCCACGGGAGCGCTGGCTGCTGTCCGGCTTCCCCCGCGACGGCCGGGAACGGGCCGTGCTGCTCGAACTCGCCGCCCGCATCGTGTTCCCGACCGTGCTGGTGCTGTCGATCTACCTGCTGTTCGCCGGGCACGACCGGGCGGGTGGCGGGTTCAGCGGTGGTCTCGTGGCCGGGCAGGCGTTCGCGCTGCGCTACCTCGCGGGCGGCCGGATGGACGACAGCGCGATCATCTCGCTGCGGCCGCCCGTGCTGATCGGGCTCGGGCTCACCATCGCCACCCTCACCGGGTTCCTGCCGCTGGTGTTCGGGCAGGAACTGCTGGAGAGCGCCATCTTCAAGATCTCCGTCCCGCTGCTGGGCCAGATCAAGTTCGTCTCCAGCATCCTGCTCGACATCGGCGTCTACCTGCTGATCATCGGCGTGGTGCTGGACCTGCTGCGCACGCTCGGCTCCGGAGTGGAGGCCGACGCGGCCGCGGCGGAGAGGGGACAGGCATGACCGCGAACCTCACCGTGAACCTCACCATGGCCGTGGTGCTGGCCGCGCTGTACTCCGCGGGGTTCTACCTGCTCATGCAGCGCTCGCTGATGCGCATCCTGATCGGCACGGTGATCGTCGGGCACGGCGCCAACCTGCTGCTGCAGCTGGCGGGCGGACCCCCCGGGCGGGCCCCGATCCTCGGCGACGCCGCACCGGAGCAGATGACCGATCCGCTGCCGCAGGCGATGGCGCTGACCGCGATCGTGATCACCTTCGCGCTCACCACGTTCCTGCTCGCGCTCGCCTACCGCTCGTGGGTGCTGCTCGGCCACGACGAGGTCCGCGACGACGTCGAGGACCGCCGGATCCGGCGGCTGGAACGCAGGCTCGCCGAATCCGAGGACGACAAGGCGAACGAAGACGAACTCGAACGGGAGGCCACCCAGTGACGGTCCTCGTGGCCCTGCCCGTCCTGCTGCCGCTGGCGGCGGCCGGGATGTCCCTCGCACTGGGCCGGTTCGCCGACTTCCAGCGCATCATCGGGCTGGTCGTGCTCGCCGCGATCATCGCCGACGCGGGATTCCTGCTGTACCTGACCGACCGCACCGGGCCCGTCGTGCTCCAGATCGGCGGCTGGGCGGCGCCCGCGGGCATCACGCTGATCGCCGACCGGCTCTCGGCGCTGCTGCTGGTCGTCTCGGCGGTGGTGACCTTCGCGGTGCTGATCTACTCGATCGGGCAGCGGCTCACCGACTACGGCCGGGAGCGCGCCAGCACCACGTTCCACCCGATGTACCTGGTGCTGTGCGCCGGGGTGTCGCTGGCCTACCTCGCGGGCGACCTGTTCAACCTGTTCGTCGCGTTCGAGATCATGCTGTCCTCCTCGTACGTGCTGATCACGCGGCGCACCACCGCCAGCCGGGTGCGCGCGGGCATGACCTACGTGATCGTCAGCCTCACCTCGTCGCTGCTGTTCATCACCATGATCGCGCTGGTGTACGCGGCCACGGCCACCGTGAACCTCGCCGACCTCGGCGGGAAGGTCGCGCTGCTGCCCGAGGGGCTGCAGGTGGCGCTCGGGCTGATGATGGTGATCGTGTTCGGGGTGAAGGCGGCCATGGTGCCGCTGCACTTCTGGCTGCCGGACAGCTACCCGACCGCGCCCGCCCCGGTCACCGCCGTGTTCGCCGGGCTGCTCACCAAGGTCGGCATCTACGCGCTGATCCGCACCCAGACGCTGGTGTTCAGCCACGACCGCAGCTGGACGCTGATGCTGGTGATCGCGCTGGTCACCATGCTGGTCGGGGCGCTGGGCGCGCTCGCGCAGAACGACCTCAACCGGATGCTGTCGTTCCTGCTGGTCAGCCACATCGGCTACATGCTGTTCGGGCTCGGCGTCTACGACGTCATCGGGCTCACCGGCGTGATCCTCTACGTGGTGCACCACATCACCGTGCAGGCGACGTTGTTCCTGGTCAGCGGGTTGATAACCCGGCACACCGGCACGGTGGCGCTGAGCCGGATGGGCGGGCTGGCGAAGGCGGCGCCGATGATCGCGGTGCTGTTCGCGCTGCCCGCGCTGAGCCTCGCCGGGGTGCCGCCGTTCTCCGGGTTCGTCGCGAAGCTGGCGCTGCTGCAGGCGGGCATCGGCGCCGGGACCTGGTCGGCCTACGCGGTCACCGCCGGGACGATCCTCACCAGCCTGCTCACCCTCTACGCGATGGCGCGGGTGTGGACCAGGGCGTTCTGGGGCCAGGTCCGCGCGCCCGAAGCCGACCCGGACCCGGACGACGAGCTCGTCGTCGGCACCGGGAACTCGACCCGGCCGATGGTCGCGGCCACCGGCGTCCTGGTCACCGCCAGCGTGGTCATCGCCCTGGTCGCCGGGCCGCTGGCCGGGGTCAGCGAGCGCGCCGCGGACGACCTGATGCAGGGCACGACCTACCGCGAAGCGGTGCTGGGAGGTGCGCGATGACCACGCCGGCCCGACGGGCGCTGCGCAGGCTGCCGCTGGTGCTGTGGCTGACCGCGGTGTGGATCCTGCTGTGGGGCACCCTCGACCTGGGCACCCTGGTGTTCGGCCTGCTGGTGGCGCTGCTGGTGACGCTCGTGTTCCCGCTGCCGCCGGTCACCACGCACATGGTGGTGCGGCCGCTGTCCCTGCTGCGGCTGGTCTGCTACCTCGCGGTCGACCTGGTGGTGTCCACGGTGCGGGTGTCCTGGCAGGCGGTCCGGTACGGGCCGCGGACCAGGGCGGGCATCGTGCGGGTGACGCTACTGACCGACTCCGACCACCTCACCGCGATGGTCGCCAACGCGGTCTCGCTGGCGCCCGGCAAGTTCGTCATGCAGATCGACCGAGCGCACCGCATCTGCTACGTGTACGCGCTCGGCATGCGCGCCGGCGGCGAGGAGCTGGTGCGGCGCGAGGTGCTGGCGCTGGAGCGCCGCATCGTCCGGGCCGTCGGTTCCGCAGCGGAGCTGGAGCTCGTCGGCCGCATCGAGGACTCCGCCGGGACCGCGGGGAAGGAGGACGCCTGATGGACGTCGTGTTCGTCGTGACCTTCGCGCTGCTGTGCCTGGCGGCGCTGCTGGCGCTGATCCGGATGATCATGGGCTCGTCGACGCTGGACCGCATCGTGGCGCTGGACGTCATCGTCACGCTGATCGTGGCGGGCACCTGCGTGAGCATGGGCTGGCTGCGGGACGGCTCCAACATCGCGCTGCTGACCACGTTCGCGCTGCTGGCGTTCATCGGTTCGACCAGCGCGGCCCGGCTCGTCGAGAAGAAGGAGCCGTACCGGTGAGCGTGCTCGATGTGATCTCCGCGTGCTGCCTGGTGCTCGGCGCGCTGTCCTGCCTGCTCGGCGCCGTGGGGCTGCTGACCTTCCCGGACGTCACCGCCCGGCTGCAGGCGGCGACGAAGCCGCAGACCCTCGGGCTGATCCTGGTGCTGATCGGGACCGCGCTGCAGCTGGACTTCCACTACTCGCTGGCGCTGGCGCTGGTCGCGCTGTTCCAGATGCTCACCGCCCCGGTGCTGGCGCAGCTGGTGGGGCGCGCGGCGTACCGGGCGGACAGCATCCGGCGGGAGAACCTGGTCGTCGACGAGATGGGCGAGCGCATCGAGCGCGAACACGACCGGCCTTGATCGACGTGCGTGCGCTGCGGGTACCGTTCCGCCCGGGGAGGTTGCGCGTGCGCGCTGTGTTCTCCCCCACTCCCGGCCAACGCGGGAGGTCGGTACCGCGTCCATTGGATCGCGGTGCAGCACAGGCAACGAGGGAGCAGTCATGCGCGTCCGACCGGTCGCCGGAGCGTTGATCGCGGGGCTCTGCCTCGCCGGGTGCGGCGACCCCGCGCCCCCGGCCGCGCAGGAGCCGCCGGCCGTGGTCACGCTGCCGAAGGCGATCTCGCCGCCGCCCGCGGGCGCGCCCACCAGCGCGACCCCGCCCGCGCCCTCGGTCAGCAGCACCACGACCGCGAGCAGCACGCCGCGGGCCACCAGCACCCCGGACGAGGAACCGACCTCCGGCGCCGAGGAGTCGAGCACCGCCCCCGACGGCGGGGACGTCGAGTGCGGGACGTTCACCGACAAGGCCGGGCGCGGCCACCGGCTGTTCGCCGGGCGCAGCGACGCCGGCGAGGTCCTCAGCTGCGGGGAAGCCGACCGGGTGATGAACAAGTACTTCTCGTTGCCCAAGGACCAGGTCGAGGGCAGCGGCAGGTTCGCGAACTTCGAGGACTACGGCTGCGCGAGCACCCCGAAGGACCGGGTGCAGGCGCTCTGTTCCAGCTCCGACGGCAAGTCGTCCTACATCACCGCCTGACACCGTGTTGCGACGATCCGGGCAACCTGCCGCGCGCAGCGGCGAGCACCGCCCGCACTGTGATCAAATGGCCTGGTGCGGCGGCCCGTCGCCGCGAAGCGCTGCGTGGAAAGGTGTGGAGTGCTGATGGCACGCATGGGGCGACTGCTCGCGGTCCTGACGCTCGGCGGGGTTCTGCTGTTCTCGCCCGCGGCCGGTGGTGCCGCGCCGGCCGAAGCCGCCCCGGCGCCCACCGCGGTGGTCGCGCAGGCGGAACCGTCCGCGCCGCCCGGGCCGGACCTCAACGGCGACCGGCAGTCCGCGGCCGAGGACAAGCAGCGGCTCGTGACCGGTATCGCCGGCATCGTGCTCATCGCCGCGGTGCTGCTGTCGCGCAAGGCGCGCAAGCGCCCGGTCTTCAGCTTCAAGTGGAAGAACTAGGGATTTCCCTCGCCGAACAGACCGGGAAAAAAGGCAACGCGGTCGGTTTTCGGCATTCTTTTCGAAGATTTCGCGCTATGGCCTAGACCTGGCGGGCTAACCTGTGGGATTTTCACAACTGCACGGGTTGTGCGCGCCGCTCCGGGCGTGCCGCGCGCTCCCGGCGGGACGGTTCGACACTTGGGGTTCGCGCCCCTCGCAGACGTGGGGGGGGACCGGGAAGCCCCCCGACCGGTGCCCCCCCACACCCTACTCACCGCCCCTTCGCGGAACGTCCGCCGCGGCCGCGGGCCGAATGCCCGCCGCGCAATCCGCTCGCCCCGAGTTCCCGCTGGGTACGGCCCGCGGAATTGCGGTGCGGAAGCGCTCGCCGATGCGGTTCCGCTCGTTTCCGCCGGGCTCGCGGACCGCGAACTCGCCGAATTCCGCCGGGGAAGTTGAAGGTGAAACTTCTACTCCTCGGCTGATCACACGGCACCGCTGAGCGCAATCCGCCGACCGGCTGGCGGTCCGGGGCTCCGACTCCGGGTTCCACCGCGGTCCGGTCGTGCAGGATGGTCGGCACATGAACCACGACACCGCAGCCCGCGACACCGCGCTCCGCTCCGAAACCCGCGCCACCTGCCGGGAGATCGTCCGACGCCACGAGCGCGCACTCGTCGAGCTCGCCCGCGGGCTGCACGCCGAACCCGAGACCGCCTTCGCCGAGCACCGCAGCGCCGCGAAGGTGCGCGAGCTGCTCGCCGCGCACGGGTTCGAGGTGGCCGCGCCCGTCGCCGGGCTCGACACCGCCTTCACCGCCGACCGCGGCACCGGCGACCTCGTCGTCGGCATCTGCGCCGAGTACGACGCGCTGCCCGAGATCGGGCACGCCTGCGGGCACAACATCATCGCCGCGGCGGCCGCGGGCGCCGCGCTCGCCCTCGCCGAGGTCGCCGACGAGCTCGGCATCACCGTCCGCGTCATCGGCACCCCCGCCGAAGAACTCGGCGGCGGCAAGGTGCTCATGCTCGAACGCGGCGTGTTCGACGGGCTCGCGATGGCGATGATGGTCCACCCCGGGCCGGAGGAGATCTGCGCGCCGCGCTCGCTGGCCATCAACGACCTGGAAGTGCGCTACACCGGCCGCGCCGCGCACGCGGCCGCCGCCCCCGAGCTCGGCGTCAACGCCGCCGACGCGCTCACCGTCGCGCAGGTCGCGATCGGGCTGCTGCGCCAGCACCTCGAACCGGGACAGATGGTGCACGGTATCGTCACCTCGGGCGGCGCCGCTCCGAACGTCGTTCCCGCCCGCACCGCGGCGATGTACAACCTGCGCGCCGCCGAATCGGCTTCCTTGGAGCGCCTGGAGAACCGCATCCGGGCCTGCTTCGAGGCGGGAGCGACCGCGACCGGCTGCACCTCCGAGGTCGTGCAGATCTCGCCGGTGTACGCCGAACTGTCCTGCGACGACGAGCTCTCCGAGGCCTACCGCGCGGCGATCACCGAGCTCGGCAGGGCACCTGTGCCGCGCGCCGAGCAGACCGACCAGGTCATCGGCAGCACCGACATGGGCAACGTCTCGCAGCTGCTGCCCGCGATCCACCCGATGATCGCGCTGGACTGCGGCGACGCGGTGACCCACCAGGTGGAGTTCGCCGCCGCCTGCGCCTCGCCCTCCGCAGACCGCGCGGTGCTCGACGGAGCGGTGGCGATGGCGTGGACGGCGATCGCGGCGGCCACCGACCCCGGCCTGAGATCGCGGCTCGCGACCTCGGCCGAAGACCGCCCGGGGCGGACCGGGAAGCACAACTCGGCCGGGCAGGGGGACGCCCCCGGCCCGGTGCGACGGCAACACACGTCGGGAGGCGTGGCGTGACGGTAGTGGATTCACGCGGCCCCGAGCCGCGCAGGACACCGAACGACGGCGGGACGAGCACCGCGGACCCGGCTGCGTGGGCGCAGGCCGAACTGGGCGCGCCACCGTCCGGCGAGCCGATCGGCGGCGACGGCGACACCATGTCCGGCGTGGAAGATCTCGGCTCCGGACGCGGCCCCGCCTGGCTGGATGCCTGGCTCACCGCCAACGCGGGGCACGTGGTGGCCTGGCGACGGCACATCCACGCCAACCCGGAGCTCTCCCGCGCCGAGCACGGCACCACCGCGTTCCTCTTCGAGCGGCTCACCGAAGCCGGGCTGAGCCCGCGCGTGCTGCCCGGCGGCACCGGCCTGCTGTGCGACATCGGGCCGGACGGCGGCCAGCCGCGGCGCACCGTCGCGCTGCGGGCGGACATCGACGCGCTGCCGCTGAAGGAGGCGACCGGGCTGCCGTTCGCGTCCGGCACCGACGGGGTCGCGCACGCCTGCGGGCACGACGCGCACACGACGGTCCTGCTGGGCACGGCGCTGGCGCTCGCCACCGGACCGGAGCTGCCCGGGCGGATCCGGCTGATCTTCCAGCACGCCGAGGAGGTCATGCCCGGCGGCGCGCTGGACGTGCTGGCCGCGGGCGGGCTCGACGGGGTGGAGCAGATCTTCGGGCTGCACTGCGATCCTCGGCTGCCCGTGGGGCGGATCGGCGTGAAGTCCGGTGCGATCACCTCCGCCAGCGACCTGCTGGAGCTGCGGCTGAACTCGCCGGGCGGGCACACCTCGCGGCCACACCTGACCGCGGACCTGGTGCACGCGCTCGGCACCGTGATCACCGGGCTGCCCACGCTGCTCTCGCGCCGCGTCGACCCGCGCACCGGCACCGTCCTGACCTGGGGTGCGGTGCACGCGGGAGAGGCGCCGAACGCGATCCCGCAGACCGGCGTGCTCACCGGAACGCTGCGCACCGGCGACCGCGGCACCTGGGCGGAGCTGGAACCGCTGACGCGGGAACTGGTGGCCGGGCTGCTGGCGCCGCTGGGCGTGGGCTTCGACCTGCAGCACCGCCGCGGCGTCCCGCCGGTGGTCAACGACGCCGCGAGCACCGAGCTGATGTCCGCGGCGATCCAGGAGGCGCTCGGCGAGCACGCGGTCACGGGGACCCCGCAGTCCTCCGGTGGCGAGGACTTCGGCTGGTACCTGGAGCACGTGCCGGGCGCGTTCGTGCGGCTCGGGGTGCGCTCCGGGCAGGCGCGGGCGCGGGACCTGCACCAGCCGACGTTCGACCTGGACGAGCGGGCGCTGCTGGTCGGCATCCGGGTGATGGTGGGGACGGCGCTGGCGGCCTTGACGCGCTGACCTGCGAGAACGGTGCGGTGATCGGGTTTTCACCCGATCGGGATGTATCTGTTCGGGGGTTCGCGGCCTCTTCAGGGCATGACCGCGAACCTGCTCACCGATCCCGCTGATCCGGCGGCCGCTCCCGCCGCCGCCCGGCCCGTTCCCGCCCGGCCCGTTCCCGTCC
>NZ_JAIUJZ010000014.1:111836-153316 GCF_020176775.1 Saccharopolyspora sp. 6M | reverse complement strand
CAGCATCTGGGCGACGGCGGGTTTGCCGCCGGGGCAGAGTCCTGCTTCGCGGAGTTGGCGGCGGGTTCGCAGGTGTTCGGGTGCGGCGTTCCACGGGTAGGTGGGCATGGGGTGGTGGTCGGCGTTCGGGTCGTGGCAGTCGAGGCTGGTGCGGTAGCGGTGTTCGGGCATGGGTGTCTCCCGGGTGGTGAGGGGTGGAGGGGTGTACGCAGAATCCGCGAAATACGCAGAATTAAGCTGCGGGGGTCGTTTCTGCTGTTCAGAGCCCTGGAAGGTGATCTTGGTGGGTGTACGCAGAATGTACGCAAAATGACTGCAAAAATATGTGCAGGTCAGCGGCTTGTGTCCGTGGTGGACCGCGTCTGAGCTGGGAAGATTTCTGCGTACATTCTGCGTACATTCTGCGTACGCGCCTGTAGCTCTGTGACCTGCGGGAACGGGTTTTTGCGGATTGTGCGGATTCTGCGTACGGGGTCAGGGGCGGTCGTCGGAGGCGCGGTAGGTGGGGTGGGGCCAGTAGGTCGGGCTCGGTTTGCGGCCGGGTCCGGTACGGGCGGGTGGATCAACGCGCACGATGTGGCCGCGGTCTTCGAGGACGCTCAAGGCTGGGTCGATCGCCGCGGCGGTGCCGAAGTGGCGGCGGTGGTTGTTGAGGATGTCCCGGCGGGTGAAGCAGGTGGGCCGGGTGCGTTCGATCCAGGCGAGGATGGTGCGGGCGTCGTCGAGGGTGGCGTCGGTGCCCATGTGGTCGTAGGTGGCCAGGGCGTGGGCGAGGAAGTACTCGCCGAGCCGCCGGGCCGCGGCGAAGGTCTCGCCGGTGATCTCATGCTCGCCCGCGGTGTCGAGGTGGCGGGCGGCGTGGAGGTTCCCGGCCAGGCGGGCGACGGCGCCGGGGTATTTCCCGGCCCAGTCGGTCATGTGCCCGTAGGCCGCGCCGGGCCGCAGGTGTGGCTCGATCTCCGCCTGAAGCTCGTACATGGCCTCGTTCGCGTCGTTGCTGAACACGAACGGCACCGGCTTGGACAGGCCCGCGTAGTGGTGGACCAGGGTGCGCACGCGGGTGTCGTAGGCGGTGGCGACCTCGTCCGGGATCGGGGCGGCGGCGCGGGTTTCGCGGAACCCGAGCGTGGAGGTCGGCAGCGAGTACAGGAATCGGCCCAACAAACCCTTGTCCCGGGCGTCGGTGATCCCGGCCAGGTTCTTGAGCACGATCGGCTGCACGACCAGCCCGAGCGTGAGGTGCGCGGCGTCGACGCGGATCTCGTCGCGGCCTTGGCGCTCGACGTCGAGCGGTTCCCCGGCGTGTCCGGACAGGAACACGTCGAAGTTCGGGGTGCCGGAGTAGCGCCCGGCGATGATCGAGATGATGCCGCCTTCCGGTGCGAGCACGGCGAGCCTGCCGCCCTGCTCGATCAGGCGGGCGGTGGCCTTCTCCGGGGTGATGTTGTTGACCGCGAGCTTCGGTTTCGGTGGCACCGACAGGCTCTGCGCGTGCAGCGCCGCATTGGTGGCGCCGTCGATGGTGGCGGGGTCGTCTGAACTGGCCTTCTCTTCAGCGTCACGGGCTTCGCGCTCGGCGATGCGCTTGGCGAGCTGGGCGGCTTCGATCTTCGGCATGGCCTGCTCGATGAGGTGCTGTTCGACGGCGTAGACCGGGGCGGTCATGACCCGGAACACCTCGGATTTGCGGGCGCCGGGCGGCAGGGCGGCGATCAGGAAGAGGTTCGCGGGCTCGCTGTAGCCGCGGCGGATACGGATCGAGGCGCGGCCGCCGATCGCGGTCGACATCGCCGCGAGCGCGACGCTTCCGGCCAGGTCCGCCGGGGTCTGGGTGAACTCGGCGACTGCACCGACCATGTCGGCCAGCCAGCCGGGCAGCGCGTCGACCGGGAACGCGGGCAGGTCACGCACGCTGTCCAGCGGGATCGGCGCATCCTCCCACCGCGCGGCGTGCTGGCCTGCGGTGTCGGGGACGGCGTGCAGGTGGGTGGTCACGGGTTCCTCCTCTCCGGTGCGGGCGGGATGGTCCGGGCGCTGGATGCGCCCGATACCGGGGCTTTGGGGCTGTGGTCTGCTCATGCGGCGTTGCCTCGCGGGGTGAGCGTGCGGGGGTTGTGGGCGGCGGCGCGGAAGGCGGAGTCGACGGTGGTGTCGATCTGCTCAGCGGTCCACGGTTCGTGGGGTCTCGTCAGCGGTAGCCGGGACATGGCTCGGTGCAGGGCGGTGCGCACTGTGGCGTCGTCGACTGCTCCTCCGGCGACCAGGCGGCCGAGCGCGAGCGCGGCTTCGTAGAGGGTGCGGTTCTGACGCCCTGACTCCGCCGCTGTGACTCGCGCGGTCTCAGCCCGAACCGCTGCTGCCACGTACCCGGACAGGCGGGCAGGGGCGATCTCACGGGGCGCTGAGAGCGCCGGAGACGGACGCGGAGCGGCGGCCCGGCGCAACCACACCGGCGGATCGGCCGGTTCGGTGTCGTCGAGTAGGTTGTAGAACCCTTCCGGGGTGATCGAACCGGGCGCGACGACGTAGCCGCCACCGGCGCGGGTGTCGACGAGCGGCCCGAGCGTGCCTGCGGTGTTGCGGAATCCGGCAGGCGCACGGAAGTAGTGGTGTGTCCCGCCGGAGGGGGTGGCCACGGTGTAGGTCTCCGGCCAGGGTTCGCCGGAGCGGCGTACGAGGCTGGCGAGCACGCCCGCGCCGGTGGTGATCCCCAGCGTGTTCCAGCCGTCGGGCATCCGGTGTGCGTGCCCGGGCTGGTCGCAGTCGACGACCAGGAGCCCGGATCGTCCTGTGGCGAGGCCGACGTTGTACGGGGTCTCGGCCCAGCAACGAGCAATGCGGTCCGGGTCGGTCGTGGCTCGTTGCTCCCACCCCTGGTGCTGCTCAGCGCAGATGCCGGTGCGAGGACAGGACTTCAACCCGTGCAGGGCGGGGACCTTCCGGCCCGGCTGGAGGGGGAAGACGTGCCAGCCGAGTTCGGCCAGGCACAACGCCCACGCGCGAAGCTGCGTCGTGGCGGTACTCACGCGGCCTCCTTGGGCAGGTCCCGCTGCCGCGCCGGAACGGCGGGGCGGGTGGGCAGGGTGGTGACGTGTTGGGTGTTCTTGTCGCTGTACATGCGGGTGTCGGCGTGGCCGAGCAGCGCGGGCAGGCTGCTGGTGCGGGCGGTGTCGACGGCGGCGCCGATGGAGACCGACACCGCCAGCGGCAGCCCGTCGATCACGTGGGTGGTGGTGAGGTGACGGCGCAGCTCGCGGGCGCGGAGTTCGGCGCAGCGGACCTCGTCCAGGTTCGTCAGCAGCACGGCGAATTCGTCGCCGTGCAGCCGGATCGGCACTTCACCGGGCCTGCACGCGTCGGCGAGGTCGGCGGCGATCGCGGTGAGCACGGCGTCGCCGGTGCGGTGGCCGTGGGTGTCGTTGATCAGCTTGAACCGGTCGACGTCGAGCAGCAGCAGCCCGGCGAGCCCGCCGCGTCCGGCGCGACGCTGCACCCGCCGGAACACGCGGTTGAGCGCGGCGCGGTTTCCGAGCTTCGTGAGCGGGTCGGTGTGCAGCTGGTGGTGCAGGCGGTGGGCGTAGAGCGCGGCGGCGCTCCCACCGGTGGCGGTAGCCATCAGGGCGAGTTCTGCGAACATGGCAGGTACCTCCTGGTGAGGGGGTAGGGGCGGCCCCGGCGCTTTCTCAGGGCGATGGCGGGGCCGCACCGCTACGTCGTGGGGTGGATCAGAGCGTCAGCTCGGCCTCAGGTGGTGATGTGGCCGTCGGCGCGGGCCTCGGCCAGCAGCTCGTGTTCGAAGCCGGGCGGGATGACCGCGTAGTCGCGGACGGCGGCGAGGACCACGCCGGGCGCGGCGATGCGGTCGGTCAAGTCGCCGCGGTCCACGACCGGAGTGCCTTCGGCGTCGAGGACGAGCCCGAAGAAGGTCGACATGGGCGCGTCCCAGCCGACGATCACGTCGTACTCGGGGCTACGGGCGGGGAGCTCGTGGCGAGACATCGTGAAATCTCCTTACAGCAGGCGAGAGATTGATGGGGGCAGAAGCGTTGGCTGTTCAGAAGCGGTGGCCGCTGCGCTGCGTCGTGGCGCTGAGCTGGTGAAGTGCCTTGTCGACGCGGTGGAACCCGCCGGTCAGGTAGATGCAGCGCTTCACCAGCTGGTGGAGCTGTTCACGGAGGTCCTGGTAGGCGTCACGCTGTTGCGGGGTCATCTCCAGCTCCGGGTCGTCGAGCACCCGGTCGACGCGCTTGCGCAGCGTGTCCGCGAAGCGGTTGAGGTTGATTCCGACGTCGATCGAGTCGCGAAATGCCTCCTTCGCCTCCTGCGGTGAGGCAGGCGCGTGGCGGGCGTCCTTGAGCGCCTTCGTGGCAGTGATCAGGTCGTGCATGGTGGTGATCAAGGCGGCCATGTGCGGTGTCCTCTCGTACGGGGTCAGAGCGCGGTGCGGGTGAGGTGGCGGGCGTCGGCGAGCCGGGCGGCGAGGCGTTCGACCCGGTCCCAGTGGCGGGTGAGCAGGGTGTGTGCACGGGCTCGGGCGGCGGTTTCGGTGAGGCTGCCGGGCGTGTGGCGGTGGGTGCGGCGGTAGTTGAGCTGGTCGCTGCGGCACGAGGCGTAGACCTGGCGGCGGGAGCGGCCGATGCTCTGCCCGGCTTGTTCGGACAGCCACAGTGCTTCGGCTTCGCCTCCGGCGACGACGGCGGTCAGGTAGCCGTCGACCTGGTCGTCGTCGATCTCGGTTTCGGCGATCTCGACCCGGCCGCTGGTGACGTTGCCGCCGTGGTGCCACACATGCATTGCGGTGACCTGCATTCCGGCGACGGTGTGGAGCACGGCGTGTCCGGCTTCGTGTACGGCGGCGGCGAGGACGGCGAAGGCGATGTCGTCGTCGGTCACGGTGGCCATAGCGGGTGTCCCCCTTTCTTCTGCGCGGGCGTGCTCAGGCGGCGATGAGGGCGAGCGTGGTGAGTGCGAGGCCGGTGAGCAGGCAGTAGATGGCGACGGCGATGCGCTGGTACTTGGTGATGGCCAGTACGGAGAGCACGGCGAGGTGCTGGGCTTCGTCGTGGGCGCGCCGGGGCCGGTCGAAGTCGTCGGCCAGTGCGGCGGGGTCGCGCAGGAACGCGGCCCAGCGCAGGAACCCGGAGCGGGCGTTGCCGCCGTTGAGGTTCGGGCGCAGCACCCACAGCAGCAGCACGACCGCGGCGGCGGTGGGGATCGCGGCGAGGAACAGCAGCACGACGGCGGCGGTGGAGACCCCGCTGCGCATCAGGGCGATGACTCCGGCCAGCACCGCGCCGAACAGGCCCAGCAGCGAGGTGGCTTTCGTGTCGCCGCGCTGCAATTCGGTGAGCACGCCGGCCTTGGCGTCGGTGACGCGGGTGGTGAGCTGGGAGCGGTCGGTGGGGGCGGCGATGTACTCGGTCTTCACGGGTCGAACCCTTTCCATTTTGGTTACTCTCCGTATCGTCAGGTGGGCGTGCGGGGTCGCGGTCCTGACGTCAATCAAGATCAACTAAGGGGATTTCGCGCGCGCACGCGCGCGCTCGCACGTTGGGCGGGAGTGCGGGCCTGTGTCTGACGTCTGACGTCAGACACAGCCGCCTGTCACGCTGCGTGAGGCGTGTCGGTGTCCTCGTGCGGGGTGGCGAGCCGGTAGATGTCGGCGCGGCCGTCCTTGCCGACCCGGTGCAGGAGGGTGCCGGTGAGCTTGTCGAGTTCGCCGGAGACCCACGAGCGGCCGCGGCCGTAGGTGGCCTCGGGGTCCGGGAAGTCCCGGACGGTGAACTGGGTGCGGCCCGCGGCGGCCCTCTGCTCGATGTGGCTGCGCAGCAGCGCCACGGCTTCCTTGCGCGTCGGACGGCCTCCGGGGAAGTCCAGGGTCGTGGTGTCGGCGGGCAGTTCGTGCTCGTCGTCGACGGTCAGCTCGGGGTCGGCGAGTTCGGGGAGGTCGATCGGTTCGTCGTCGAAGTCGGCGGCGTCGGCCGGGTCCAGGTTGTCCAGGGACTCGAAGTCGGGAGTCGGCTCCACGCCGTCGGCTCCGGCGACCATCGTGGGCTGGTCGGTGGCCGGGGCAGTCAGGTCGAGGTGGCGGGCGTCGATCGAGTGCATTGCGGGCCGGATGCCGGCATGGGCGTCGATCGCCGCGCGAAGCTGGTCGTCGGTGTGGTCGTGGGTCCGGCCCGGGGTGGTGTAGCGGGCCTCGTCGATGCCGGGTCCTTCGAGGTAGTTGCACCCCGGTCGGCGGTTCTTCCACCGGTCCGGGCGCGCCCCGCCCTCGATGGTGTCCTCCGAGAGCAGGTACCCGGCGTCTTCGATGTCGTTGACCCCGAAGCACCACACCCCGCCGAGCTGGGAGCGCACGTCGGTGGGCATGTTGCGGAAGGTCGCCTTCTGCAACGACAACACCAGGCTGATCCCGGCCGAGCGGGCTTCCTGCGCGATCCGGATCACGGTCTTGGCGTCGTCGAGGACCCGCGGGGACTCCTCGATCCACACCACCAGGTAGGGCAGCCCGTGCTGCTCGAACGCGGCGGGCACCCACTGGTCGTAGCCCCACTGCCCGAGCTGCGAGGCACGGTCGGTGATCAGGCCGGGCAAGCGCTTGACCGCCTTCTTGCAGGCCTTCTCCCCGGTTACCACCTGGTACGGCGCGTCCCCGAGGAATCCGACCGTCTGCTCCCCCTTGGACGGGTCCATCACGATCAGCCCGGCGTCACGGCGGGTCAGGATCTCGGTCCAGGGTTCCTTGGCCCCGTGGGACTTCCCGGACCCGTTCATGCCCTGCACGCCGTAGTGCGTGGCGTTACGGCTCTGGGACTTGTCGCCGGGAAAAAAGATGACCTGCGGCTCGGTGTCCTCGTAGACCCCGACCACCACCGGATCCATGATCGACCCGCCCGGAGACGACGGTCCCGGCCACGCCGTGGGGTGCTTGAGCACGTCGCGCGGCACGATCGTCATCGTCGCCCGCGAGACGTCGTCGGGGTCCTCTGTCACCCGCACCGCCCCCTTGCCCAACCCGAAGAGCCCGGCGATGCGGCCGGTGGCCTTCTGCACGTCGCTCACCTCCATCTCACCGCGGGGAAGCTGCAACCGGGTCGTGACGCGGTTCGGCTCCACCTGCGTGGCCGCGGGCTTCACCCCCGCCAACTTGACCTGCTCGAACAGCCCGTTCTCTCCGTCTTCGCCGTCACCACCGCGCTTGAGCGCCTTGTAGATCGACCACGACAGCGCCACCCCGGCACCGCCGACCGCCCACAGCTCCAGCAGCGGCGTTTCGCCCGGCCCGGCGATCGTCCCGGCGGTCATCCAGGCGGCGGTGATCTCGCTGGTGGCGGTGGCGAACTTCCGCGTCAGCGCCGCCCTGGCGCGGGCGCACTGCCAGGTCACCGCCGTGAGCCCCACCCCCAGCAGCGACAACCCCGCCGACGCCCACGGCGCCACCGCCGGGTCGGTCGCCAGCCACTCGTGCACCCCGTAGGTCACCGGCCACACCGCCGCATACCCAGCCCACTCCGGCGCGTACGGCGCCAGCCGCGACGCCCAATGCTTCTTGGGGGTGTAGTAGCCGAACCCCTGCATCTGCTCGGAGACCGAAAGGTCACCGCCACGGTTGTTCTTGCCAGCCATCGTCTTCTCCTCTCCCGGTGGCCTTCTCGGTCCCCGAACGTCGTCTCACCCGGTCACTCGTCGAACTCGAAACGCCGCGCCCGCTGCTTCTCCCGGGCCGCGGACACCTCCGGCGAGTAGTGCTTGAGGAACGCCATGTAGGTCGCCACCGTCGACTTCGACGCGACCTCGATCGCCGCCGCGGCCTGCTTGAGCTGGCGAGCCACCAACTTCGACCGCACCCGCGAGTCCATCCCGCCGAACTTCGGGTCGGCCGTCTTCACGTACCGCAGGGCCGCTTCCAGCTCTTCCGCCGACACGTGCAGCTCGTGGTACAGCGGGTGGAACAACCGCCGCGCGTTCTCGCAGTACTGGCGGATCGACGACGAGGACACGAACTCCGGCGAACCCAAGATTTCCTTGCTCATCAGCGAAAACCCTTCTCTTCAGTGACTACTTCGGACACTCCGCCGAGCCGGTGCTCAGGCGGCGATCTCGGTGGACTCGGTGGCCATCCGGGCCCGTGCCGCGATCAGGGCCGCACGCGCGGTCTCGTAGCGGACCCCGAGCCGCCGGGGCGCTTCCCGGAAGGGCAGTCCGCGCTTCCCACCGGAGCGGCTGAGGTACTGCCGCTCCAGCCGCTCGGCCCGATCAATCAACTCGTCGGAAGGCAGCTCGGCCGCGCTCTCGCTACCGCTTTCCGCCCCTGCCGGAAGCGCTTCCGGAGCTGATGTCCTGGAGGTGTCGTGTGTCCAGTCCGGCCGCACCTCGCAAGCGCGCTGAACTGCACCGGAAACGCTTCCCGAGGTGCTTCCCGACGCTTCCGAACCCGGTCCTGCCGCCGGTGCGGCGGTCGGTTCCTGCACTGCCTGCTCGGCAGCGGCCGGGACAGGGGGGTGGGCAGCGGTGCCGGTGTTATCGGTGACGCTGGCAAGCGCTTCCGGCGGAGGGCTGACAGCCCGCAGAACCGGACGCCGCAACCACTTCGTGCGGGCGAGCTCGACCGTGCTCGGCACGTGCAGCAGCGTGACCGTGCCGTCCCGGTGAACCCTCCCGACAGCACTGTCCACCGCTGCCCGGCGAATTGCGCGAACCTGCCGACGCTCGCGGCGATCATGCCGACGCTCGTTGCGATCCCGCCCGTCGTAGACCGCCGTCACCGGCATGCCCGTACGGGCTGACCGGTACGCCGCGACCACCGAACGCACGGGAGTCCACCACCACCGGCGTCCCAGCCCAGGCGACCCGCACTCCTGCGGCGAACCGGCATCCAACGTGACCTTGATCTGATGGATGACCAACCCGGCCACGGCCACAACCGCCATCACCACCGCGGTGATCACGCTCGTCTCCAGCCCGTGCAGGAAGCTCAACCCCGCCATCGCACCGGCCACAAGCCACATCGCCACCAGCGCCCGGCCAACCGGCACACCACGCCGCCGCTGCCGAGCGATCTCGAACGAGATCACCCAAGCCGCGCACTCGGTCAGCACCGGCAGCAGCCAGCCCACCGGGCCGTAAAGCCTGCCGCCCTGCTCGGCCTGTGCCTGCCACGCCAGCACCATCGGCGCGACGATCACCGGCAACCACAACCCATACGACCGAATACGAGACCACGCCGCCGACACCGCCTCCGCACGCCGCGCGCGCCGCTTCTCAGCGACCATCTGCGACTGCTCGAACCGCTGCTGGCGATCCCGCCGCCGCTCCGCCGACACCGCCTGACGATCAGCCCGCCGACGATCAGCAGCATTAGCCTTACGAGCCTCGCTCGCCTGCACCCAGTCCCACTGACTCACCGCCGACCCCCCTTGCCCCGGCCGCCGTTTCCGGTGCTGATGCGCACCGTGCCGCGGCCCAGCGACCGCAACTCACCGACAACCTGCAACCACCACAACCGGCCCATGACCAGCCCCCACAACGCGCACAGCGCCGTGACTCCGAGCATCCAGCCCAGCCCCATCGCCACCAGGCCGAGCGACCCGGCACCGAACAACACCGGCAGCAGCAGCAGCTTCACCAGCCGCCACCCCATCCGGATCGGCAGCAACGCCACATCCACCGCCGCGCTCATGCCGCCTCACCACCCCGGATCACCCGGAACGGACGCAGCGGCAGCACCTGAGCCGGACGCGTCTGCGAACGGTGGGTGTGAGCGGCGGTGCGGTTCTTCTGCATCCGCACCAGCACCGACCGGCGCTCCGAACGAGCCTTGTCGAGGCGCCGCTGCGCCACCTCGTCCACCTGCCCCGCGTCCTCCGCGTCCAGTACCGCGATCTCAGCCGCCAACACCCGCTCGTCGGCCTCCACCACGGCCGGGTGCTCCGACAGCTCACCGCGCCCCGCCAGCAGCAGATCCTCCGTGCTCGGGCCGGACAGGCCCTCCAGGTAGTCCGCCGGGTACGGGTCCGGCTCGACGTCGCGCTCACCGAACGCCTGGCGCACCGTCAGCGCGAAGTACTCGGGGTCTACCTGCTGCATCAGCTCCTTCGCTCCGGGCTTGTTCGCTGTGGTTGAACCGATGTCGTGCATGAATCTCTCCTCCGACGGGACGCCTGAGCACCGAACGAGTTGATACTGGACCTGAAGCAGACCTGATGTCAACCTCAAAACAGACCTGTTGTCAGGTTTTTCTTGCGCCTCGCGCTTGGCTACACTCCTGAAGCAGGCCCGATTTCAAGCGAGGGGTGTATGGATCAGGACTTGGACTGGACCGCGGTTGGCGAGGCCGTCTCGGAGCGCATGAAGCAGCTCGGCCTACGGCAACGGGACGTCGCTGACAAGGCCGATGTCGGCCTATCCACCGTCCAGGAACTCGCGAACGGCAAACGGCGGGAGCGCAACCCCAAGACGCTCATGGCGATCTCGAACGCGCTGGACTGGCCGTCAGGCAAGATCGCGGCCATTGCACGGGGCAACCCCGACAGCGTCGAGCCGACCCTCGAAGAGCGGGTGTCCGCGCTCGAGACCAAGCTCGCTGAGGTGGTCAGTCGGTTGGCGGATCGCTGATCCGGTGTGGTGCGCATAAGAAAAAGGTATGTGCAGGTCAGTGCGATGTGGACTGACTGCGAGTACGGGTCTTGAAGGGGGTGGAGGCGCTGCGCAGGCGAAGCGACGACATGGAGCTGACTGCCAGTGAGTCTCCCGTCGCGGGAAGGGTTGCCGGGGCGGTTTTGGCCGCTATTCGGAACGAGGTGGGATTGACCCAGCAGGGTCTCGCGGAGGCCATGCAGGTGTCGCTGGCGACGGTCCAGGGGTGGGAGTCCGGGAGGCGACCGCTGATCAACCTGCCGATGGCGCGTTTCGGGAAGCTCCGCCGCGTGCTTCAGCTCTCGACGGTCACGTCGGCGCGCCTGATGGTTCTTTCTGAGGCCATGCAGGCGGACGAGATCTTGTCCGAGATCGGCAGCGAGGACCCCGCTACCCACCCGCTCACGCTCGTAGTGCCCACTCGGTTGCAGACCGAACTGCTCGCCTGGCCGATGACGGGTGTTCCGCCGCGCCAGCTCGCTGGGACGAAAGCTCGCTTGGACGTCGCGAAAGGCGAACGGGATCAGCTCGCCGCCGTCCTGCGCACCGTCGCGAGCCGGGCTGATCGAGGAGTCGAAGGAGCGATGCTCCGCAGGCAAGCGCAATACCTCGTCGCCGAGCACGCCAATTCGGCAGACTGGGTCGCGCAGATGCGGGCCGAAGACGTACGGGCGGCTCGAGACATCCGCGAATGGTCGCCGGAGTGGGCGGTCACCAGGTCGCGGGCGATCAGTTCGGCCGCTACGGGCGACCTGGAACCCCTGTCAAGGTTCATCGAGCACGGGCTCGGCACGGAGGCTGCGGTGAAGGCCAACCTCTCGTACTGGGCCTACTGGGTAGGCGAGATCCCCGAGCCCTGGACCAGCGATGCCGACATGCTCGCCGACGACCAGACCTGGTCGGGCGAGTTGCTGCTCAATTCCCTCCTAGGCGGACTGGAGAACGCCCCGTACCGAGATCTGTGCGCGCACGCCCTGAACGCCCTGATCCCGTTCCGCCGTGGGCTGGACCGCCCCGATCTGCGGCAACGAGTGCTCGCCGCGATCGACCGGTCGACGGCGACGCACGAATTCGCCCGTGATTCCCTACGTAAACTCGATCAGCTCTCCTACGCCTTGAGGAGCACCCATGCCTGACCAGCGGTTCGCTGAGATCATCGCGTTCGCCCACGAAGCCGGGCACCTCAAGCACACACCGCGCACCGGCTGGCTGCTCGGAGGGGTCCGCAATGGCGAGAGCGTGGCAGAGCACTCGTACCGGGTCGCCCTGCTCGCGTACGTTATTGCGTCCTGCGAGGGGGCGAATCCGGAGCGCGCCGCGACGCTCGGTCTTTTCCACGACCTGCCCGAGACTCGCATCGGCGATGTCCCGAGCGTCGGCAAGAAGTACGTGAGCACGGCGAGCCCGCACGACATCGTCAGCGACCAGACAGCTGGCTTGCCCACAGGCCTCCGAGACCGGATCGTGTCCGCGGTGGACGAACACGAGTCCGCCAAGACCGCTGAGGCATCGCCGGAATCCCGGTGCAGCCGGGACGCGGACAAGCTCGAATGCCTGCTGCAAGCCAGGGAGTACCAGCGGGAGGGCTACACCGAGCTCGATGAGTGGGTGCGCTCCAGTGCGGAAGCGGTGAGCACCGCGACGGGCAAGGCGCTCGCCGCCGCCGCGATGGAGGTCCCGCCGGGGGAATGGTGGGGTTCGTTCGCCCGCGCCGTCGGTAGGTAGCCGGAGCTGGCGAAGCGGTCCCCGGCTCCGTGGTCGGGGGCCGGTCAGACCTTCGAGTGGCCGGCGAAATGGGTTCCCCACGTGCCATTCACGGACACGCGGGCGTTTGCTAGGGTGTTTCCGCTGGTGAGAGCCGGTTCGGCGGAACCACTCAAAATCCGTACAGTGTCAGTTCGACTCTGACCGGGGGCACCGCCACTCACCAGCGGAAACAACCGAAGATCTGGATCTTGGTCTGGTCCGCTGGGTGTGGCCTTGGGCGAGCATGCTCAAGGCCGTACCGCTGCGCGCTCAGAGTCCCGCGAGCGCGGCCGGGTCCAGGCGCGAGCTGCTGGCTTCCGGGTGGTCGCGCACGCGGGCGTCGATCCGGTCACCGGCAAGCGGGTCTACCTACGCGAGACGATCAAGGGCACGAACGACGCCGCGCGCGAGCGCGCCGAGAAGGCCCTGACGGAGTTGCTCAACCAGGTCAACGAAACTCAGCGCCGTCGACCGTCGCGCTCCCCCACGCATGGAGCGAGTGGCTGCGCGCCGGTGAGCTGGAAGAGAGCACGCGCCACACGTACGAGGGCTACCTCCGGCGCACCATCCTCCCCGCGCTCGGCGGAACAGCGGTCAACAAGATCAGTGCGCGGATGCTGGAGAGCGTCTACAGCGATCTGCGCCCGCACGCGCGGCGACGGCACGCCGCAGATCGAGAAGCACGCCCGCGACGGCGAGCACGAAATGCGCCGAGTCCGGCTGCAAGCCGCACGAGGCGGATCCGAGTCGAGCGTCGCTGTGGGGAGTGCTGAACCGGAGCGGCGGACAGCACACGACGGCTCGCGCCTGCACGTCACCCGGTGACGTACACGATGATGTCCCGTGACGTTTCGAAAGTAGGGGTCAACAGGATCCTTTCGGCTAATGCGTCGGCGACCCGTCCTCCGCAGACTTCGGGAAACACGTTGGACCACCGGAAGGTTCCCCATCATGAACGGTCGCGCCCGTCGTGACGTCGGCACCACGACATCGAGCACCGCATGAAGGAAGCGGTACTCGACGTCCTGACCACGCTCCTCGGCTCGCCGTGGTGGTACGTCGCCTTGTTCTCCTTCTCGGCGATCGACGGCTTCTTCCCCGTGGTACCCAGCGAGAGCCTCGTCATCACGGCCGGCGTGTTCGCCGCGAACGGGACGACGAACCTCGCCCTGGTCATCGCCGTGTCGGCGGCGGGTGCCGTTCTCGGCGACCACGTCTCGTACTTCGTCGGGCGGTTCGCCGGGGCCAAGCTGCTCAGGCACCTCCGGACCGCCCCCCGACGCCGAGCCGCGTTCGACTGGGCCAGCAGCACTCTCGCGGAGCGCGGCGGGTTGATCCTCGTCATCGCCCGGTACATCCCCGGCGGCCGCACCGTCACCACGCTGACCGCCGGGATGGTCGGTTATCCGCTGTACCGCTTCACCTGCTTCGACCTGCTCGCGGGCGTGAGCTGGGGTGCCTATTCAGGACTGATCGGTTACTCGGGCGGCATCGCCTTCGAGCGCAACCCGATCCTGGGTCTGCTGTTCGGCTTGGGACTCGCCCTGTCGGTCACGGTCCTGGTCGAGGCAGGACGGTGGCTCTACCGGCGCCGCCGCCCCGAGTCGGACGAAGCGGAACCCGAGAGCTCCGACCCGGTGACGTCCTCCCGGTGAAATCAGTCCAAACCCGCGTCGTGCACCAGGATCGCCGCCTGGACCCGGTTGCGGAAGCCGAGCTTGGACAACGACCGGCTCACGTGCGCCTTCACGGTCGCCTCGCTCATGAACAGCTCCCGGGCGATCTCGGCGTTCGACAGCCCTCGTGCCACAGCGCGGATCACGTCGTGTTCACGGGCCGTGAGCACGTCCAGCCGCCGGCGGAACTTCTCGACCTCCGACTGCTCGGTTTCGGCGAAGGTCGTCAGCAGCCTCTTGGTCACCGTGGGCGAGAGCATCGCGCTCCCGGCCGCGACGGTGCGCACCGCACCGAGCAGGTCCCGCGGCTCGGTGTCCTTGAGCAGGAATCCGACCGCGCCCGCGCGCAGGGCCCGGTGCACGTAGTCGTCCAGGGCGAAGGTCGTGAGCATGATGATCTTGGGCGGATCGGCGCGGCGCTGGAGTTCCTCCGACGCGGCGAGTCCGTCCATGGTCGGCATGCGGACGTCCATGAGCACGACGTCCGGCCGGTGCCTGGCGACGGCGTCCACGGCTTCCCTGCCGTCCCCGGCCTCGCCGACCACCTCGACGTCCTCGGCCGGATTGAGGATCAAGCGCAGGCCGGTACGCACCAGCGTCTCGTCGTCGACGAGCAGGACCCGAATCACGCAACCCCCTCAGCCACTTCGCCCCGCGTCCGAACACCGAGGGTATCCCGTCACGTACGCGGCGAGGCCACCTCGTCATCATCCCATCCACGCCCTGACCGCCGTGTACCACGCCACGAATCCGATCCTTCCACCTGACGCCATCCACTCGCCCAGCCCTGTCCGATCCGACGACACAGCACGGAGATTCCATGATCACGGTGCACGACGTGACGAAGCGTTACGGAAGCACGACCGCTGTCCAAGACCTGACCTTCGAGGTAAGTCCAGGGCAGGTCACCGGGTTCCTCGGCCCGAACGGGGCCGGTAAGTCGACCACCATGCGGATGATCCTCGGCTTGGACCGGCCGACTTCCGGCGAGACCCGGATCAACGGCAGCACCTACGCCGCGCTACGCGATCCGCTGCGCGAGGTGGGAGCGCTGCTCGACGCACGCGCGTTGCACCCGCGCCGGTCCGCACGCGACCACCTGCTCGCGATGGCGCGGAGCAACGCCATCCCGGCCGGTCGCGTCGACGAGGTGCTCGACACCGTCGGCCTCACCGGGGTGGCCTCCCGGCACGCCGGGACGTTCTCACTCGGCATGGGCCAGCGGCTGGGGATCGCGGCGGCGCTGCTGGGCGACCCGCACACCGTGCTGTTCGACGAACCCGTCAACGGGCTCGACCCCGACGGCGTGCGCTGGGTGCGCGGCCTCGCGCGCTCGCTGGCCGCCGAAGGGCGCACCGTGTTCGTCTCCAGCCACCTCATGAGCGAGATGCAGCTGACGGCGGATCAACTGATCATCATCGGCCGGGGCCGGTTGATCGCGAACGCACCGATCAACGAGGTCATCAGCTCCACCGAGGAGGAAGCCGCGTTCGTCCGGACCGGAGACGGCGCGGACCGCACCGCCCTGCGCGAGCGCCTCGACGCCGCCGGGTTCACGTGCGAGGACGAGGACGGCGGGGTACTCGTGCGCGGTGCCACCACCGGTGACGTCGGCGACCTGGCGCACGAACTCGGAGTGCGGCTGCACGAGCTGCGGTCGGTCACTCCGTCCCTTGAGGACGCGTACATGCGTCTGACCGAAGGCGACGTCGAGTACAACGCGCCGGAACCCGGCCTTGACGCGGAAGTGCGGAGCTGACCATGACCGACACCACCTCGCCCCGCTCGGCCGCCCCCGGCCGCCGCAGCGCGCTCGCTGGTCCCGCGTCGGAGTGGACCAAACTCCGCTCGGTGCGCTCGACCTGGATCTCCCTCGGCACCTCGCTGGCCCTGGTCGTGTTCTACAGCGTCGTGCTCGGCCTGTCGGTGCGGTCGCTCGCGTCCGCCGGAGGCGCCGAGAACGGCGCGACGTCCGCATTGGACAACGCGACCGTCGGCGTGCTCTACGGTGGACAGTTCGCCCTGCTCACCCTGGCCGCGATGACGATCACTTCGGAGTACGCCACCGGCAGCATTCTCACGACGTTGCAGTGCCAGCCCCGCCGGGGACGGATGCTGATGGCCAAATGTGCCGTGCTGGCGCCGGTGTTGCTGGTGTGGGGCTTCGTGCTCGGGCTTGCCGGAACGGCGGTCGCGACGCTCGCGCTCGGTGAGTTCGCCGACGCCGCCGGTGCTGCCGAGTGGCTGACGCGCAGCGTCGCCGTCGGGGTCTACCTCGCCATGGCCGGTGTCCTCGTCACCGGCATCGGCGCGGCCGTCCGCAGCGTGGCGGGAACCCTCGCCGTGTCGGTGCTCGTGCTGCTGATCCTTCCGATGGGTTTGCAGGCCACGCCGATCCCCTGGCTGGCGAAGGCCGCTGAGTACATGCCGGGACCAGCGGGCATGGTGCTCATGGGCGTCGCCGAGTTCGACGGGTACGCGCCGTCGATCGCCGTGGCGGTGCTGGCCGGATGGGCCGCGCTCGGTTGGTGGGTCGGTTACTCGGTGCTGCGCTTGCGGGATGCCTGACCTGTCAGACCTTGCAGACCGAGCACCAGGTCGCGCACCCGGGTGGCCGGAATCCGGTCGCCCGGGCCGACGATGCCGTCCGGGAACGGGTCCGTGGACAGCAGGACCGGGCCGTGCTCGGCCGAGTCGGGGAGCCTGCCGTGCGAGCCTCGCACCCATCGCGGGTCGGTGGGCACCACGTTCATGGCATAGCGCAAACCGACGCGTTTGCGGGCCAGTCCTGTGAGCGCGCGGACCTTCGCCCACCTGTCCGCGGGGTCGAAGAACAGTTCCGCCGGATCGAATCCCGGCTTCCGGTGGATCTCCACGCCACGGGCGAAGTCCGGGGCCCGGTCCTCGTCCAGCCAGTAGTAGTACGTGAACCAGGCATCGGGTTCGGCGACGGCGACGAAGTCGCCCGCGCGGTGGTGGTCCAGGCCGTACCGCTGTTGCGCCGAACGGTCGAGCACCTCGTCGACGCCGCCGAGCGCGCGGACGAGGTCACGCACCTTCGGCTGGTCCGACTCGTCGGCGACGTGGACGTGCGCGACCTGGTGGTCGGCGACGGCGAACGCCCGGGATGCCCACGGATCCAGGTACTCCATGCCCTCCTGGGTGTAGACCTCCAGCAGCCCTTCCGCACGCAGGGCGCGGTTGATGTCGACGGGCCGCTGGACCGGGGTGATGCCGTACTCGCTCAACGCCACCACCGTCACCCCGGCTTCCTGCGCTTCGCGCAGCAACGGCGCCAGTTCGACGTCCACGTCCCGGGCCGCCGCGACCGCCTCCGGCGAGTCGGGGCCGAACCGCTGGAGGTCGTAGTCCAAGTGCGGCACGTACACCAGTTGCAGATCGGGCCGGTGGTGCGCCAGCACGTGGCGGGCCGCGCCCACGATCCACCGCGTCGAGCGCAGGGACGCCGTCGGCCCCCAGTAGTGGAACAGCGGGAAGGGGCCGAACCGCTCGGTCAGCTCGTCGTGCAGGCTCGGCGGGCGCGTGTAGCAGTCCGGGGACTTGCGCCCGTCGGCGTGGTAGACCGGGCGCGGGGTCACCGCGAGGTCCGTGGACGCGCCCATCGCGTACCACCAGCACAGGTTGGCGGCCCGGTAGTCCGGCCGGACCGCCCTCGCCGACTCCCAGAGCTTCTCCCCCGCGACGAGCTTGTTGTGCTGCCGCCACAGGTGGATCTCGCCGAGGTCGCCGAAGTACCAGCCGTTGCCGACGATGCCGTGTTCGGCAGGCATCCGCCCCGTCAGGAAGGTCGACTGCGCGCTGCACGTCACGGCGGGAAGCACGGTGCCGAGCTCGGCGCGCGCGCCACGGGCCCCGAGCGCCGCGACGGACGGCATGTGGCGGAGCTGGGCAGGGGTCATCCCCACGATGTCCAGCAGCAGCACGGGTTTCATCGAAGCTCCTGTCCACGCGGGAGGACCGGGCCAGGCCGGTGCGCGAGGTTCCGCTCGGACCAGCGCAGTTCGGCGGCTATGCCGTCCACCAGGTCCTGTCGATGACGCTCGGGAAGCACGTTCCAGGTGTAGGTCTCGATCTCACGGTGCGGCGTCACACCTCCCGCGCGGGCCATCACGGCATCGAGCGCTTCCTCGATCACCCAGGTCGTCGCGCGCAGCGGCTCGACCGGTTGGCAGTGCAGCGGTACGTGGTAGTGCACGCGCCACGGCCCTAGCCCTGGAAGGGTGCCCACCGCGGCGTCGAGGTCATCCTCCTTGGACACCGCGCCGTCCGGCCCGCGCTCTCGGACCTGGTGCAGGTAGCGCGGTTCCGCGAACTCCGCCAACGACTTCCGCGCCCGCGGGTCAGCAGGGTCCGGGACTTCGAGAGCGGCCGAAACCTGCACCTTGAACACCTGCAGGCCGGCGTCGTAGATCTGACGCACGGCACTCCCCGGGTCGGCGTGGGAGACCGCGAGGTGGCAGGTGTCCAAGCACAGGCCCACGACGTCGGGGTCCACCCGGTCCCACATCCACCGCACCGCGTCCGAAACCTCGTCCAGGACGCATCCTGGCTCGGGTTCGATCGCGAGCCGCACCGGACGTCCACATCGCGACGTTTCCTCCCGGAGCGCGTCCTGGACGCCGTCCAACGCCATGCGCGCCCGCTCGCCGTCGGTGTCGGTCCATCCTTCGCGCCAACCCAACGGGAGCGTCGACATACTGCCGTACTCCGCGTCCTCGTCCAACAGTCCACCGAGGACGCGGGCGCAATCGACGGTGTACCGGGTACGACGAGGATCGCCCCAGCACGGCCGGTACACCGAATGCTTGACCACCGGATCGTGAAAGCCCCGGTACGGGAAAGCGTTGAGCGTCTCGACGAACAGCCCGCGCTCGCGCGATGCCCGCTTCAGCAGCGACACGCTGTCGGGATCGGCGGCCAGCACGGCGGCCACGTCCGCCGACAGCCACAGACCGAGCCCGAGCCGGTCCAACCCGGCCCGTTCCCGGATCGGGACCGCGTAGCGATCCAGCTGGTCGAGCAGCCCTGCCAGGTCTTCGGCAGGGTGGACGTTGGTGCAGTACGAGAACTCGGTCATGGCCGCCCTCCTGCCTCCGCGGTCGCCGGGCGTGCCCCGCGCAGCACCGAGTTGCCCGCGAACTCGACGGGCGTACCGGTGAACGCGGGAAGTTCGTCCAGCAACAGACGGCCGCTCCGACCGTAGAAGTCGACGGGATTCGACCACAGCACCTTGTCCACATCGGACTCGGTGAAGCCGGCTTCGAGCATGGCCAGTCCGGCTCGGTACGTCGTCAACGGGTCCGACCGGCCCCAGTCGGCGGCGGAGTTGACCAGCATCCGATCAGTACCGTACTCCCGGAGCAGCGTCACCAACCGGTGCTCGTCCATCTTCGTGTCCGGGTACAGCGAGAAACCCATCCAGCACCCGGACTCGGCCACCGGCGCGACGGTCACCTCGTTGAGGTGGTCGACCACGACCTTCTCGGGCGCGATGCCGGACTCCCGTACGACGTCGAGCGTGCGACGTGTCCCCTCCACCTTGTCGCGGTGCGGGGTGTGCACCAGTGCGGGCAGGTCGTGCGCGACCGCCATGCCGAGCTGACGGGCGAACGCCTCGTCCTCCTGCGGCGTCATCGAGTCGTACCCGATCTCCCCGACAGCGACCACCCCGTCCTTCGCGAGGTACCGGGGCAGGACGTCCAGCACCGGCAGGCACCGCGCGTCGTTGGCCTCCTTCGGGTTGAGCGCGATCGTGCAGTGGTGGCGGATCCCGAACTGCGCGGCGCGGAAGCGCTCCCATCCCAGGAGTCCGTCGAAGTAGTCGGTGAAGGACCCGACCGAGGTGCGGGGCTGGCCGAGCCAGAACGCGGGCTCGACCAGGGCACGGACGCCGTGGGCGTACATCTCCTCGTAGTCCCGCGTCGTGCGCGAGGTCATGTGGATGTGCGGATCGAAGATGCGCATGAATCGTCCTCGGGTCGTTCGTCGGTCGGGGTGCTGGGAACTCATGGCGTAGGAGTCAGTTCCGGGCGGCCAGCAGCCGGTCGGCGTCCCGGGGAACCGGCCGACCCGCCGCGCGGCGCTCGCGGGCGAAGTCGGTCACCATCCGAGCCAACTCGTCGTCGCGCCTGCGTTCCAGTTCCGCCACGGCCGCCAGCGGAATCCCGAGGAACAGGCACTTGAGAACGCCGTGACGCCATGCGGGCTGGTCGAGGTGACGCGCGGCGAATGATCCCATCGAGGCCGCGATCAGCGTGCTGTCGTTGGTGCGCAGCGCATCTTCGACGAGCGCGATCCCCGCGCCGGCGACCTCGGCCGGGATCACGTGCAACGCACGAAGGACTCCGCGTCGTTCCGCGCCGTCCCCGTACCGGTACAGCTCGCCGAGTTCGGCGGCGAGAACCTCGGTGGACACGACCGCGGCGAGGGTGGTCAGCATCGCGGTGCGTGCCCGGTCGTCCTCCGTCCCGTGCACCAGCCCCGCCGCGTCGACGTCGGCGCGGATCGGCGCCCGCCCGGCGTGCCGGCCTGCGGCGGGAAAGAGCGCTCGGATCGCCGTGGGATCGGCCCGGATCCGCGCCCGCGCCTGCTCGACCCACGCTCCTGCTCCGGAAAGCTCCCACCGGGATGTGGCCGGTTCCCCGCGCGCTCGACGCAGCGCCGTGATGGCCCGCCGTGCGACCGCCGGGGCGGCATGGCTGTGCCGTGGCAGCTCGACCGCCGCCACCCCTCGGTAGCCGACCTCGTCCAGGGCCGCGAGGGTGCCGGGCAGGTCGAGGTCACCGTCGCCGAATTCGAGGTGCTCGTGCACGCCCGGCAGCATGTCGTCGAGTTGGACGTTGACGAGCGACCCGGCGGCCTGGCGGACGCACGTCGCGGCGTCGACGGGTTCGACCGCGACGCAGTGACCGACGTCGAGCGTGATGCCCAGGTACTCCGGTGAACCGAGCGCTTCGCGCACGTCGAGCGCCTCGCTCAGCTGCTGGACGAACATCCCCGGCTCGGGTTCGAGCCCCAACGGGACCTCGTTGCGCCCGGCTTCGTCGAGGACCTCGGCGATACCCGCGAGCAGTCGCTCCCGCGCCAGTTCCGGGGCGACGTGCGCCTCCCGGACGCCGGACCAGAACGACACGCTGTCGGCTCCCAGCTCGGCACCGATCCGCACCGCTCGTCGCAGGAATTCCGCTCGCGGCTCCGGTTCCGCGCACAGCAGGGTCGGATGGTGCTTGCGGCGGGGGTCCAGCAAGTACCGCGCTCCGGTCTCCACCACGCAGCGCAGGTCCAGTTCCCGCAACCGGGACGCGACCCGAGCCACGTCCCCGGACAACGTCGGTGCCCACGGGTCCAAGTGGTCGTGGTCGAGGGTGAGCGCCACAGCCGTGTAACCGAGTTCCGCGATCAACGTCAGCGCATCGTCGAGCCGATGGTTGCTGAAGCCGTTGGTGCCGTAGCCGAGCGCGAACCCGCTCATGTCGGGCTCACCTTCTTGCCGAGCCGCCGTGCGAGCGGCAGCGCCGCCGCGATGACGACGGCCACCGCACCCGCACCACGGCGAGCGGCCAGCGCGGACTGCAACGCGATCATGCCGTGGATCCCCGCCGCGGTCGCCGATCGGACTGCGGGAGCGGCGGGGCCGCGCACCGCACGCAGTTGGTGACTCCCCACGAGACCGGCATAGGTCAGACCCGCTGCCGACGCCTGGACCCGGTGCCGGGCGGACGGTGCGGGCGACGCCACCACGGCGGTTCCCACGGCCACGGTGCCGCCGAGCGCCGCGACGGCGATCCCCCGGGACCCTCCGTGGACCTCGCCTCGGGACAGCGCGGTGATGCCCACCGTGTGCGCGGCGACGAGTCCGGCCTCGTACGCCGCCGCGCGCATGCCGGACCAGCCCGCGCCCAGCAGCACGTTCAGCGCGCGACAGGCACCCATGCCGACGGGTGCGGCAGGAGTGTTCTTGAGCACGAGGTCGTATGCGCACACCGTCGCCCCCAACAGCAC
Source organism: Saccharopolyspora sp. 6M (assembly GCF_020176775.1). Lineage (NCBI taxonomy): Bacteria > Bacillati > Actinomycetota > Actinomycetes > Pseudonocardiales > Pseudonocardiaceae > Saccharopolyspora > Saccharopolyspora sp. 6M. The sequence continues at coordinate 131,234 of NZ_JAIUJZ010000014.1, read as the reverse complement.
CGCGATGTGCACCGCGTCCCTGCCTCCGCCGAGCGCCGCGAGCCCGACCCCCGCCGTCAGCAGTCCGGTCGCCGCCGCGATCGCGTGCTCGGCGGCGATCTCGCCGGACGGAATCGGGCGTTCGGGCCGTTCCACCGCGTCCTCGTCGCGGTCGGCCCAGTCGTTCAGGACCATCCCCGCCCAGTAGAACGCGGCCGCCGACGCGGGAAGGAGCCGGCGGCGCCCCTGCAAAGACCGCCCGGAGGCCACCGAGCCCACCACCGGATCGGCCCACGCCGTCAACGCCGCGGGTGCCCGGAGCAGCCGTATCCAGCGGCTCACGCGTCCGCCCCCAGCTCCGCGACCCACCGTTCGAACGTGCGGACCTGGTCGGCGAAACCGTGTTCCTCGCCTTCCACCGGATCCTTGAAGAAGCAGGCCAGTTCCGCGACGGGGCCGCTGAGTCCGGCGGCGTGCGCGCCGGCGAGCAAGCGGGTCAGATCCAGGACCAGCGGTGCGGCGAGGGCCGAGTCGTAACCGGACCAGGTGAGTTGGAGGCTCATCTCAGCACCGAGGAAACCCTCGAACTGCACGTGGTCCCACGCCACCTTGCGGTCGCCGAGTTCGGGCACGTTGTCGATGTGCAACGGGGCCGTCACGTCCGGCCCCAGCAACGCGCCCAGTCCACGGGACTTGGACGCGAGTTTGGCGGACGCGCGGTCGCTCTCGGCGAGCGTCGCGCCGTCGCCGCCGCCGAGCAGGTTCGTTCCCGACCAGGACCGCACCGCCAGCGCACGCGCGGTGAACATCGGAGCGAGCACCGTGCGCAGCAACGTCTGCCCGGTCTTGCCGTCCGAGCCCGCGTACGGGAGCGTGCGCTGACGCGCGTACTGCTCCAGCGCCGGGAGCCGGATGCCCGGGGACGGTGTGAAGTCCACGTAGGAACACCCAGCGGACAGGGCCGCGTAGGCGTAGAGGGAACTGGGTGGCAACACCGCCCGCCCGGGAGTGGCGAGTGCGTCCCTGAGCGCGGCGAGATCCTCGTGCCCCGGTTCCGGCGACAGCGGTGCCTCCGTCGCGGCCACGTTCACGACCACGACCCGAGCCAGGCCGCGGCGGTCCCGAAACCGGCTGATGTCCGCGGCGAGGCGACGCACCGTGTCCTCTTGCGGCTGCGTCGACCGGCCCGAGGTGCAGCCGATCGGGATATCTTCGTCCACTTCGGACAGGTCGTCCGCGATCAGCGGAACGAGTCGCCCGGGCAGCGATCCGGCGGCGGCGAGCTGCTCGGCGCGCTTGCGCAGCGGCGTGTCGACGACATCGTGTCCGCCGATCGCGATGTCGTTCCACTCCGGCACGTCGGCGGCACCGAAGCTCATGCCCTCGGTGACCGATCCGATCGGCGGCACCGCTTGCCGTTGCATCGCGAGCAGACCGCAGATCGCGGTCGTCCCGACCGACCCGCGGGCGCCCACGAGCCACATTCCCACATTCCCGGATCCCCCAGAACCCTGCAACGCCGTTTCCTCCCATGAACCCATTCGCATCGTCCGCTCCGAACCGCCCGCGGACACGTCACGGCGATATGTTTCCTTTCCCAGCACAGCAATCACCTGCGCGCCGCACCACCGCGGCAGATCTGACGGCCCGCCCCAGAAAGAAGATCATCCCAGTACCGCACGATTCCCGAGCGGGCGCGCGACACCCACCGGGACCGCGATTCGTGCCAAACCCAACCCTGCCCGGTCACCCACAACCCCGACATCCGCCGAATGCGAGTAAAAATACTCCGAGTGAGGCATCAAGCGCAGACCAGCGGAGCCTGACCTGGCATTTGCAGCGAGCACTTAAAAACCTTGCTCAGGCGGCACGCCGATCGGCTAGTCTCACCCGTGACCTTGATCAAGGTGAGATCGGGGTGCGTTAGGCGCACGGTCGAGCGTCGTGCGCCTGTCCAGCGGACTGGACGAAGATCCTGGGGGGATCAGACTTCCGCATGAATTCGACAGCTTCTAGCGGCGGACCACGGGGAGACGCCGTGAACGGCCCGGGAGACGTTCCGGGAGAATCATTCTTGAGAATGATCGTCGGTCTGCCGTCCGACGACAGCCGGGAGCGAACTCGTGCGCTGCGATCATGATCATTCGCGCGCTCGGCGGGGCCGGGCCGACCCGCGCGTTCCGTCACGCCGCGCGCGATCGCACATTCGCGATCGCGGACGTTCCGCCGCGTCCGGTGTTCACCTCTCCGGGAATGAGACCTGCCGGATCGAACGAGAAGGAATCATGAGCAGCACCAATCCGTGACACGAGAAATCGTGATCATCCCGGAGAACAGGAGGGCAGGCCAGCGTCCGATGCTTCAATCGGTCCTCTGGGGGAGGCACGCCACGCACGGGGCGCTGCTTCCAGGACCAAGGGTGGATCAGCTCGTGGAAACCGTTCCACCGACACCACGAGTGGCAACCGCACGTGAACGACGACCTGGGGGTCATCCATGCTTCGTATCCATTTTTCGGCGGACGATCTCCTCAGAACGAGGATCGCCGTCCCGCGTTCTCCAGTTGCCGAAATCCTCTTCGCCGCCGATCTGCTGTGGCAGCGTCGAGGCGCCGCCGCGTTCGATCCCTGGCGTTACGCCGTTCGCTCCCGGCTGGGGCCCCGAGCACGTCACCTCACCGAGTTGGTGCGTGCCGTGCGGCCGACCTCGGAACTGTTCACCGAACCACACCCGGATCTCGGACGGGCCGGATGCGTACGCCCCGTGCAGGACGTCCACAAGACCACCGCCGCCGTCCACGAGTTCGGCAGGACCGCCGTGCAGCCTTACTGGCAGCGCCTGTCCGTGCTCCTGGAGATCGAACGCTCGGCTCGCGGGCAGGCCGTTCTCAACGACGGCATCGAAGGACTGCTCCGCAGCCTGCACGCCACGGCGACCTGGGAGCCCCCGTTCCTCCAGATCGCGGGCCGCCCGGCGCGCAAGATCTTCCTCGACTCGGCCGGTCTCGTCATCACGCCGTCGGTCTTCCTGTTCGACCGCCCGACCCTGCTGTTCAGCAACACCGATCCGCACAGCACCCCCGTCCTGGTGTATCCGGCCCCGCTGGACGTGAACACCAAGCAGTTGTGGGCACGCAGCACGTCCGGCGGCAAGACGCTCGGCGCCTTGCTCGGGCGCACGCGCGCCGAAGCGCTGCACGCGCTGCTCGACAGCTACACCACCGGCGGGCTCGGGCAACGGCTCGGCATCTCGGCCGCCGCCGCAAGCCAGCACACCTCGGTGCTCCGCAACGCGGGGCTGATCACGACGCGCAGGCAGAAGAACGCGGTGTCGCACTCGCTCACACCGCTCGGACTCGCACTGCTGAACGGGGACGGCTTCGCCGAGAAGCAGACGTGACCGCGGTGTGGAACGAGCCGCCCGCGATGACCACCACGACAGGCAGCCCAGGAGTTCAACCGTGTCCCAGCCCGTCATCGAGGCCCACCACCTCACCAAGACGTTCGGTACCGTCACCGCGCTCGACGACGTGTGTCTGTCGGTCGACCAAGGCACCGTTCTCGGCATGCTCGGCCACAACGGTGCGGGGAAGACCACGCTGGTCAACATCCTGAGCACCCTGCTCCCGCCGAGCAGCGGGACCGCACGGGTCGCCGGATACGACGTCACCCGGCACCGGGCGAAGGTCTGCGCCCGCATCGGATTGACCGGCCAGTTCGCCTCCGTCGACGAGCAGCTGTCGGGCGTGGACAACCTCGTGCTCATCGGCCGGCTGCTCGGTGCCCGCAAGGCCGAGGCCCGGCAACGCGCCGCCGAGCTCCTCGACGTCTTCGACCTGACCGGGGCCGCCACCCGCCTCGCGGGCACCTATTCCGGTGGGATGCGGCGACGGCTCGACCTCGCGGCGAGCCTGGTCGGCGATCCGGACGTCATCTTCCTCGACGAACCCACCACCGGCCTCGACCCGACCAGTCGGCTGGGGATGTGGGAGATCGTCGAGGCGTTGGTGGAACGGGGTACGACCGTGCTGCTGACCACCCAGTACCTCAACGAGGCCGATCGCCTCGCGGACTCGATCGCCGTGCTGTCCCAGGGCAGGGTCGTCGCGGCGGGCACGCCCGGCGAACTCAAGGCGGAAGTCGGCCAACGCAGCGTCACCACGACGCTGTCCGACCCTGCCGACGCCGACACCGCGTTGCGTGCGCTCACGTCGGTCGGACTTCCTTCGGACTACGACGCCGAACGGCACCAGATCACGACCTCCGTCACCGCTTCCCGTGAACTCGGGGCGGTCGTGCGGGCGCTGGACGAAGCCCGGGTCGAGGTCGCCGCGCTCGGGCTCGGGGAACCGACCCTCGACGACGTATACCTCGCGCACCACCAATCGACCGAACGGGCACAGCCAGTGGGAGTCCCTTCATGACCACGATCCCCGACACCCCCACGCGCCGGTGGCGCGGAGCCGCGATGCCCGCCCAGGTCTACCTGCTCAGCAGCAGATCGCTGCGCGCCCTGCTCGTCGACCCGCGCATGCTGCTGTTCAGCATGTTGCAGCCGCTGATCATGCTCGTCCTGTTCAGCCAGGTCTTCGGCAAAGCGATCACGGTGATCGACCCACCGGGCGGGAACTACATCAACTACCTGATGCCCGCCATCCTCATCACCACCAGCATCGGCGCCGGCCTCCAGTCCGGAATCGGCCTGATCTCGGACATGCACAACGGAGTCGTCGCCCGCCTGCGCGCGCTACCGATCCACCTCAGCTCGGTGCTGCTGGCGCGCAGCGTCGCCGATCTCGTCCGCAGCGCGCTGCAACTGATCGTCCTGCTGACGACGGCCGCCGCCCTCTTCGGCTTCTCCCCGCAGGGCGGTTTCTGGGGCGTGGTCGCGTCGCTGGTGCTGGCGCTGGTCGTGAGCTGGTCGCTGACCTGGGTCTTCCTGGCGATCGCCACCTGGGTGCGCAAGGCCGAGGTGATGCAGAGCATCGGTTTCCTGGCGATGTTCCCGCTGATGTTCGTCTCCAGCGCGTTCGTACCGCTGGAGGCACTGCCGAACTGGCTGCGAGTCCTCGCCGTCGTGAATCCGCTGACCTACGCGGTGGACGCCTCCCGCAACCTCGCCCTTGCGCTGCCGACCGGCAACGGCGTGTTCCTCGCCTTGGGCACCAGCGCAGTCCTGGGAGCGATCAGCGCCGTGTTCGCCGTGCGGGGATTCCGCAAGCCGCTATGAGGCTCCGCCGCTCGCACGCAGAACGCTGAGCTGCCGGATCGTCGGGTAGCGGTAGAGATCGCGCAGCGGGACGGCAGGCACGCCCCGCTCCCGCAGCGCGGTCGTGATCCGCACCGCGAACAGCGAGTTGCCGCCGAGTTCGAAGAAGTCGTCGTCCAAGGTGACCTCGACCCCGAGCACCTCGCTCCACACCACCCGTAGTGCGTCCGCCATCGTCGCCGATCCGCCGCTGTCGGGTGCGGTCCTCGCCGGCCGTGCCGGGTGGGGCGCGGGCAGCCTCTGCTGGTCGAGTTTTCCGTTCGCCGTCAACGGCATCGCGGGGATCGCGGAGACCGTCGCGGGGACCATGTGCTCCGGCAGGAGTCGTGCGGCGCGAGCCCGGATGTCCGAAGTGGACTTCTCGGTCACGACGTAGCCGTCCAGCCTGGCCGAGGCCGCGTCGTCCGGATCGGTCCGGTTGACGACCACGGCCGCCGCACTCACCGCCGGGTCCTCCAACAGGACCGAACGGATCTCGTCGAGTTCGATGCGGAATCCACGGATCTTCACCTGGTGGTCGAGGCGGCCCAGGTGTTCCAGCACGCCGTCCGGCCGCAGGCGCCCCCGGTCGCCGCTGCGGTAAACGCGCTGCCCGGTGTGCTGATCCAGGACGAACCGGTGCTCGGTGAGGTCGGGGCGGTTGAGGTACCGGGCGGCGACACCAGCACCGCCGACGTAGATCTCGCCCGGGACTCCGAGCGGCAACACCCGTCCTCCTTCATCGCGCACCGACACCGACCATCCCGGCAGCGGCCGTCCCACCGCGCGTGACTCCTCCAGCGCGATGCGCCGCGTCACGGTCTGCACCGTCACGTGCACGGTGGTCTCGGTGATGCCGAACATGTTCACCACGCGGCACCGGGACTCGGGGTGCCGGTCGAACCAGCCGACCAGCATCCGGGTGTCCAGCGGCTCACCACCGAAGACGACCAGGCGCGGCGCGACGCCGGCCGTGCCCTGGTCGACGGCAAGCGGTGCGAACGCCGACGGCGTCTGGCTGAGCACCGTGACCCGCTCCCGGCCGAGGAGTTCGAGAAAGCGCTCCGGGTCGCGGGAGACCCAGTACGGGACGACGACGAGACCGCCTCCCGTCGCCAGGCATCCCCAGATCTCCCAGACCGAGAAGTCGAACGCGCAGGAGTGGAACCACGTCCACACGTCCTGTCCGCCGAGTCCGAAGTCGACACTCGTCGCGTCGAGCAGCGCGCAGATGTTGCCGTGTGGCACGACCACGCCCTTGGGCCGGCCGGTCGAACCGGAGGTGTAGATCACGTAGGCCGGATCGGCGGGCTCCCCGTCCTCCGGGAGATGGTCGGCGGGGGGTGCCGCGGAGAGCGCTTCCGGCGAGACCGCCTTCCTGCCCGCACCGGTGGGGAACTCGCCGTGGCGGGTCACCACCAGCGCCAGCTCCGCGTCCTCGGCGATGAAGGCGAGGCGTTCGCGGGGATACGCGGGCTCCATCGGAACGTAGACGCCGCCCGCCTTGAGCACGGCCAGCAGCACCACGGGGATCTCCGCCGAGCGGTCCAGGCACACGCCCACCCGAGCGCCGCGCCGCACCCCGAGCGCCCGGAGCGCGCGGGCCCACCGGTCGGACTGATCGTCGAGTTCCTGGTAGGTGATCCGTCGCGGGCCCTCGGTGATCGCGATGGCTCCCGGTGTCTCCGCCGCCCTGGCCCTGACCCGGTCGTGCAGGAGCCGTGGTTCGGCGCGGTCGAGCGAGGGGCCGGTCCCCAACGCCAGCACCCGTGCCGACTCGGCGCCGAGGATCTCCGCTTCCCGCACCGCACTCGACGGGTGCGCGATGATCTGGTCGTGCACGCGCACGACGTGCCGGACCAACTGGTGCGCGATCTCCGGGGAGACCCAGCGCGGATCGTGGTCGCAGCGAAGCACTCCGCCGTCCGCGCGCCCCGCTGCGAACGAGAGCGTGACCGGGAACGTGGGGGCCAGGCACGGTTCGTACTCGACCGCCCCGTCGTGCTCCGGCTCGATCCGGTCCACGATGAAACCCACCGGCGCGACCTTCGTCGTCACCTGGGCTTCCGGTGCGTCAAGCCCGGATCGGATGCCGTCGAGCAGCGAGGTGACCTGGGTGGCCCCGGACAGCTCCGTCGACACCGCGACCAGACGGCACCCGCCACCCGCCTGCCGCGAAGCCACGACCGGCAGCGACGTCGCCTCCTGCCCGTACCGATCCAGCACGATCGACAGCGCGGCGATCCACGTCTCCGCGGACCCGGACTCCCGCACCGGAAGTTCGCACCGCCCGGGGCGGCTCTCGGCACGCGTGCCGAGGCCCCAGTCGGCGGGCTCGAAGGACAGCTCCTCGTCCAGACCGGCGATGGGCGACGCGGGACACACCGGCGCGGACTCTCCGGCAAGCGAGCGAGCGGTGTCGCGCAGGTGGCCGGCCGTGTACCGCGCCCGATGGGCGACCAGCACCAGTTCGACCGCGTCCGAGCACTGGAGGAGGACGACCCGAAGCCCGTCGGCGCGGGAAACGCCCCGAGCCGTCTCACCGCGTCGGATCCGCTCAGCGATCGGATCGTCGGCGGAGCCTGCGATCCGCTGCACCCACAACTCGTGCGCCGGACGGCGCGCATCCTGTTGGCGGACCGCCGCCAGCCTCGCGGCGATCGTCGCGTGCTCCACCGAGGGGGCCAGGCGAACGGACAGGGCGTGGCAGCGTGCGGCGTCGGGCCGAGCCTCCGCTCCCCCGTCACCGGCTGCTGAGAAGTCGGTCATGGCGTCGCCTCTCCTGTGGTCCCCGGCTCCGCCGGGAGCGCTGTCTGCCACGTCATCGCGCGGTGAACCCGCCATCGACGGTCAGCACGGAACCGGTCACCTGACGCGCATCGTCGGAAGCCAGGAACACCGCCGCTCCCGCGACGTCCTCCGGCTCGATCAACTGGTTCATCGGCTGGGCCTGCACGAAGGTCTCCTCGTGCTCGTCCACGGGAACCTCCAGGCAGCGAGCGATCTCGGACAGCATCCGCCCCTCGGCCCACTTGTCGTCCCGCACCGAGCCGGGGCACACCGCGTTCACCCTGACCTTCTTCGGCGCGAAGTCCAGTGCCACGGCCTTGGTCAGGCCCACCAGACCGTGCTTGGCCGCGACGTAGCCCGCGAAATGGCGGTAGCCGACCAAACCCGCGGTGGAGGCGACGTTGACGATGCTCCCGTTCCTGCGGTCCAACATGGACGGAGCGACCGCACGGATCATCCGCCACGCGCCGGAAAGATCCACGTCGAGCATGAGATTCCACTCGTCCTCGCTGATGTCGTGCGCGGCACGGCCTGAGGGTGCGGCGATCCCGGCGTTGTTGACGAGCAGGTCCACCGCCCCGAACCGCCCGAGAGCGGTGTCCACGAGCGCAGCCACCTCGCCAGCCCTGCGAACGTCGAGCTCGGAGGTCATCGTGGCCACGCCGTGTTCCGCGCACAGCTCGGCCGTGTGGGCCAGCTGGCTTGCCGAGCCCAGCGGGTAGGGAACGCCGTCCAGGTCCTGCCCGATGTCGGTCAGGACCACGCTCGCCCCCTCACGGGCGAACGCGACCGCGCAGGCCCGTCCGAGCCCACGCGCCGCTCCGGTGATGACCGCGGTCTTTCCCATCAAGCGCAACGGAGTTCCTTCCGGGCGATCGTGCTCAGGTCGCCGACGTGCCGATGGTCCAGGAGCTGCCGTCCGCCTCGGACAGCGCTGCGGTGATGAGTTCCGCGACCGCGCCCACCGAGTCGGTGAGGTACATGTGCCCGCCGGGGAGCTCGACCAGGTCGAAGGTCCCGGTGGTGGCCTTGGACCACTGCCCCGCGTGTTCGGTGTCCACGAGTTCGTCGTCGCGTCCCCGCAGCGAGGTGATCGGCACCGGCAGCGGCTCGGTTCGACTCGGCCGGTAGTTCTCGTGCATCTCGACGTCCGCACGCAGCGCGGGCAGGATCAACTCCCGCATCTCGGGGAATCGCAAGGCCGGATGGTCGTAACCGGCGAATTCCCTCACCTGGTCCAGGAACTCCGCGTCCGCGAGCCCGGTCGCCCGCTGCCGCCGGGTGCTCCACGGACCCGGCGATCCGCTGACGACCAGGCGTCGAAGGTCGATGCCCGGAACGTCGGCCAGCCGGTGTGCCAGCTCGTAGGCCAGGACTGCTCCGAGACTGTGCCCGAACAGGACGACCTCGCCCGTACCTACCCGCTCGATCACCGCGTCCCGAAGGAAATCGGCCGCCACCGAGGCATCCCGGAACGGTTCGGCGCCGATCTCCCGCTCTCTGCCTGGAAGCGGGAGCGGTACCAGGTCGAACGCGGGCTCCACGTGCTCCGCCCACGGCCGGAAGTACGACGCGCCCGCTCCCGCGAACGGCACGCACACCAACGAAGGTCGCGACATGTCCCTCACCCCTCCACTAGGTCGACTGCACGGTTCAGATCAGTTCTCGCCGGGATACCGCGGGCGAGCCCCATCGCCTCCCGCTGCCGCTGGCGGTCACGTCGCGGGGTTCGGTGCCACCCTCGAATCCCGTGCGCTCGACCACCACGACCGCGCCGTGTGCCCGGGGTGCGACGCGCACCTCCGCCGGCCCCCGACCACCGCCGTGGATCCGGCGTCCCCGCCCGTCCCGCACGGTCACCGGGCCGTTGATCCCGTGCCGCAACGTCCAGGCCCGGTCGGTTCCGCTGTGCACGCGCACCCACTCGGTTCGGCCGCCGCTCCGCCCGGCGTCGACACGGATGCCTTGCCGCACTTCCAGGCCGGACACCGAGACGTCGGCCCACCCCGCGGGCACCGCGGGGAAGAGGTCCACGACGTCGCCACGCCACCGAGTCATCATGTCGCGCAGGATGCGGCTGACCGCGTAGCCCACGTCCGGCGGTGCCGCGCCTCCCGCGCGGTAGAGGGTGTTCGGCAGGAACTCCGAGTCCCCGACGCGTTCCGCGAGAACGTGCTCCAGCTCGGCGCGCGCCACGTCGCCGTCGTTCAGCGCGCTCGACATCGCGGCCGCCGCCAGGTGGGAATGTCCCTGCCAGTCACCCCGCAGCGCCGACCAGCACTCGAACCCCCGCTTCCAGACGGCGCGATCGTGCGAGTCCGCGAGGTCGTCCAGCTGGTGCAGCGCGACGAGGTGTGACGGGTGCCGATGCGACTCGCCGAGGGCCACGCCCGCGCCGACCATCGGAGCTCCACCGACGTCCCGATGAGCCCGGACCAACCGCTCGCCGATGTCGTTCCACCGGTCGCCACGAGGGTCCCGCACCCCCAGCAACGTGCTGGACCGCACCAAGGCCCGCGCTGCCCAGCGGAGCAGTTCGAGATCGTAGGTGCTGTCGTGCACGTCGGCGTAGGTCGGCGAGTGCGTCAGCGGAAGGTGGAGCCGCCCTCCGGCGTCTTCGACGAGGAACTGGCCGTAGAAGCCGACCGCACGCCGCAGCGCCGGTCGCACCGTCTCCCTCAGCAGCTCGTCGTCGCCGCTGTGGACGCAGTGCCGCCACAGCGCGGGCAAACCCGCCGCAGCGATCATGTTCCCGGTGAATCCTTCCTTGGACCCGGTGCCGGGAATCGCCGCCCGTGCGTGCGTCGGGGTCGAGGGAGCCGCCCAGGCGCCGTGCCCGTACCCGTCGAGCATCGCCGTCGCGTGCTCACCGCCAGGACGTGTCGCGGCGGCCCGGTACAGCTGCGCCCAGTGGAACCGCTGCACGGTCTTGTCCGGAATCGACAGGAAACTGCGGCGGTAGAAGCTGTTCCACCACGCCCGGTGCGACTCGACGAGCTCCGGACCGTCCACGTCCCGCGGGGGGCCGGCGTCGAGCGAGGCCGTCACGATCCGCCGACTGCCCTGGCGGCGCTCGCACCAGGACACCTGTGCGTCCTCGTCCGGAACCCACGCCGCGCGGCTCTCGCCTTCCGACGGGGTGAGCGAGATCATCAACACGTTCTCGGAACGCGGCACGAGCGCGGCGAAGCGCACGGAGCCACGCGTGGTCGTCAGCGTCCCGGTGAGTTCCGCGTTCCACAGATCCAGTTCCCACCGCGCTTCCGTCGGGGTCCCGGCCAGCACCAGCGCGAGTCGGGCGTCCGGTGCCTCCCAGGGTGTGCTCGCGCCGCCGAGCGCCACGGTCAGTCCCCTGCCGTCCGCGCTCCGGTGAACCTGTCCCCACAGAACACCGTTGCCCAGCAACGGCGCACTCCGCCAGTCCCGAGGAACCGAGTTCCAGTGCAGGTGCGCGTCCCTGACGATCGCCTCGTGCGGCTCGGTCGATGCCGCGAAGACGGGTGCGGCCGCCCAGCTGCCTCCGACGGCGACAGCACTGACCGCCGTCGAACCGCACAGGAAGGTGCGGCGTCGCAACGTGGTCAACACGAACCTCCCGCAGGCGACGTCGAGTCCTTCGTGGACGACGCGCGGGAGGTGACCGCGGAGGAGCGGGCGAACTCCGACAGCAGGTCCGCGGCCATGCCCGCACCACCCGCTTGACGAACACGTCGCGCGTGCGACGCCAGCGCCGCCGCGACGGACTCGTCGTCGCGCACCGCTTCCACCGCGGCGCGGAACTGCGCAGGGGAGGCGTTCGCGTCCACTTCCACGCCGACCCCGATGTCCCGCAGTCGGCGCGCGGTCGTGAGTTGATCGCCCGCGCGTGGTACGAGGACCATCGGGATGCCCAGCGCCAAACCCTCCATCGCCGAATTCATCCCCGCATGCGTCACGAACACATCACTGTGCGCCAACACCTCGGACTGCGGAACATACCGACGCGCGACCACGTTCTCCGGCAACACACCCAACTCGGCCGGATCCGTATGCGACGTCGCCATCACCACGCACCACCCAGAACCCGCGAAACCCTCCGCCACCCGCCGGAAGTACTCCGCACCACGGGAGAACACGGTTCCCGACGAGACGTACGCGGTCGGGCCGCTGCGGATCCGGTCCCACGGCAGATCCCCACCCTCATACCCCACCGACGAACCCCGCTGAAGCGGCCCCACGAAACGAAAACGCCCATCGAACGACCACCGCATCGGCTGCAACTCCGCGACCACGTTCACCAGCACCAGCGGTGCTCGTGCACCCGGCATCCGCAATGCCGGGTGGACGCGGGTGAGCCCGGTGCGACGCGCGCAGGATTCGGCGATCGGCCCCGTGCGCGCCCGCAACTCGTCCAGGACGACCTCGTCGTTGAGCGCATAGGTGACGCTCAGCGCGACCCAGGGCGTGCCTTCGGCACGGGCTGCCGTTGCTCCCCAGCCCGCCACGTAATCGGTGACCACCACATCGGGATTCCACGACGTCCAGCACCCGCGGATCCGACGGACCACCCTCTTCCGGCTCCGCCGACGCGACAGAGCTGCGACCACTCGGCGGGGCAGCACGGTGCGGCGTGGCTTCCGTTCGGGTACGTGGGCGTTGCCGACCGTCGCGGCGAACTCGGTGACCTCGCAACCGACGTCGCGGAACTCGGCCGCGAACTCGGGGGTCACGGCGACCGCGACGTGGTCGCCGCGCCGCACCAGCTCGGCGGCCAGCGCCGACATCGGCCTCACGTGGCCATGCTGCGGGTACGGGAACACGAGGTAGCGGGTCATCGGTTCGCCGTGAGTTTCTGCAGGGCATCCACCGCGGCGCCGGCTCCGCCCGCGCCCCGCACGCTGGCGGACAGCTCGTCGAGGGTTGCTCGCATCCGTTCGTCGCCATGCACTCGGTCCGCCGCCTCGCGGAACTCCGATGCCGCCGCCGTGGCCGCCACGATCTCCCCTGCTCCGAGGGAGGCGATCTGCCGCGCGATGCCGCGCTGATCGTAGGCGCGTGGTACGAGGACCATCGGGATGCCCAGCGCCAAACCCTCCATCGCCGAATTCATCCCCGCATGCGTCACGAACACATCACTGTGCGCCAACACCTCGGACTGCGGAACATACCGACGCGCGACCACGTTCTCCGGCAACACACCCAACTCGGCCGGATCCGTATGCGACGTCGCCATCACCACGCACCACCCAGAACCCGCGAAACCCTCCGCCACCCGCCGGAAGTACTCCGCACCACGGGTGAACAACGTCCCGGTCGAGACGTACGCGGTCGGGCCGCTGCGGATCCGGTCCCACGGCAGATCCCCACCCTCATACCCCACCGACGAACCCCGCTGAAGCGGCCCCACGAAACGAAAACGCCCATCGAACGACCACCGCATCGGCTGCAACTCCGAGACCACGTTCACCAGCGCCATGGCCGCGTGCGCGGTGACGCGACGGCGGAGTCCGGGCTGGATGCGGGCGATACCGGACCACCTGGCGAGGGTCTTCATCCGGGGGCCGAACTTGCGGTCCACATCGGACAGGAGGATTTCCTCGCTCAGGGCGTAGGTCACGTAGAAGGACACGAACGGGACGTCGTTGGCCTCGGCCGCCTTGATCCCCCAGATCGCCATGATGTCGGTGACCACGGCGTCCGGATTCAAGTCCTCGACCACGCGGCCGAGGACTTCGGTGAGCCGGAACCGCTCCGCGACGATGTCCCACGCCCTGCGCAACCCGCCGAGTTTGTAGCGCAGGTCCTGCTGTTCGGGGATGCGTTCACGAGCCCGGATGTCCAGCTCCACGATCGCACAGCCGGCCGCGGCGAAAGGTTCGGCGAAGCCGGCGCTCACCGCGACGGTGACCGGCTCGCCCCGACGCACGAGTTCCTCCGCCACGGCGACCATCGGGTTGACGTGGCCGTGCAGCGGGAACGGGACGAGCAGGTAACCGCTCATGCCGCGTCCAGGTAGTGCCGGTACGAGTCGAGGGTGCCGCCCCACTCGGCGGCCAGCGCCGGGTCGGCCACGGCCACCAGGTCCAGACAGGTCCGCACCGTCGCCGCCACGTCGGTCGGCGTTCCCGGCACCGGTGCCGCGACGAGGTCGTGCAGCGCGGTGCGGCACGCCCGTCCCAACGGGGTGACCGCGAGTTCGCCGTCGAGATCCGCCCACCGCCTGCGGGACTCGGGCAGGCCGAGCACCGCGGCGACCAGTTGGGCCAGCGTCTCCCGCACCTCGACCACACGTCCGTAGCCACGCAGGTAGCCGCTGACGCCGAGCTCGTCGCGGAGGGTGTGCAGGCGCACGAGCAACTCGCAGAGCAGACCTGCCGCCGTCGGCGGTCGATCCGTGAGCGCCTCGGCCGTCACCCCGGATGCGGAGTCGACCCCCGCCGTGACTTGATCCGCCACGTACAGCGGGCAGCTCGGCTCCCGCGATTCGACCGCCTCGGCCAGTCCGCCGCCGACGAGGCGCACCCGCAATCGGTGCAGCCGCCCGGCGTGCGGGGCCAGGTAGAGCGAATCGACGCTGGTGGTCGCACCGTCCGCGTTCTCCCGCCAACCCGGCAACAGCGTCCCGACCCCGTGCGTCATCAGGTCGTCGAGCACGAGGGCGAAGAGGGCGAGGCAGTCGTCGTCCACCACCACGACGAGCTCGATCTCGCCCGCCCCGTGCAGGTCGGCTACCCGCCCACCGGTGAGCGCGATGCGGCGGACGCGAGGACTGCTCGACAACGCGTCCACCACCACTTCCAGCAGTGGTCGGATCGTCGGCGGGCTGGACTCCGCGAGGTCGCTGATCAACGAGGTGCTCACGCCTACTCCTAGCGAGGATCTGACGGGGAATGATCGGTTGCCGTGGTGGGAAGATCAGGCGAGGCCGAGCATGACCTTCTTCGTGTCCTGCCAGGCCGCGACCTGGGACTCGTCGCCGAACCGCCGGTGGGCTTCGAGGATCAGGTCGTACACGGTGCCTTCCGGCATGGCGTAGCTGTAGAACAGGCGCAGCAGGGATTGCTCGGCCACCCGCCCGTAGCCCAAGGTGAGCAGTTGCACCGCGCGGTCCAGGTGTCCTTCCAGCACGTCGTCTTCCGGCTCCGGCAACACCTGGACGTCCTGCTGCGTGAGGTGGATGTTCTCGGTGAAACGGCGGAACGCGTCGTCGGCGTAGCAATCCATGATCAAGTGGACCCGGTCCGGCCCGGTCAGGTTGCACGCACCGTGCGCATGGGTCGGGACGAGTCGCCAGATGCCGCCGTAGCCGAGATGCACCTTCGCCCCGCCGGTCACGAGTGCCGACGAACGGTTGGTGCGCAGCGGGATGTGCAGCCGATGCCGCTCTACATCGGACAGCTCCTCGTAGTCTCGGTGTTCCCACAGGAACGAGTTGGACGACAGCCGCGCGATCCGCACCCACATGTAGCTGAGCCCGAAGGACCGCAGCAGCTCCCGAGTGGCGGGCATCCGCTTCAACAGCGTGGTTTCCTGCGGCTCGCAGTCACGGATGGTGAGATCGTTCGGATCACCGCTCTCGTTGTACAACGACAGCGTCAGCCACCCACCGCTCTGGTACTCGCCGTATTCCAGTCCCCACTCGTCGGGCACGCTCACCCCTTCACGGCTGGCGCGCTGGAGCAATGACGGGTCGAGGTCACCGATCCTGCCGACCTGTCTGGTCAATGCGGCTACGTCCATCATCGAAAAACGTCTTCCCTCCACGCGGCGTCGGGCAACGCGCCCATCAAGGCGGTGAGTCGGCTCACCGCGAGGAAGGCGGAATTCGCCCCCCAGCGTCCCCAAAACCCCTGGCGCAGCAGGATTTTGACGCCTGCACGACCTCACTGGATCGCACGTTAGCACTGTCCGCGACCGCAGTCGCCGCCATTAAGTCCGGGCGAAATTCCCCTTGCCCGGCGGAATCAACAGGCCGACCGAAAGAACTCCACAATAGACTTGTTCACTGTTTCGGGAACCTCCAGATAACCGTAGTGACCCGCGTCCGCCACGCATTCGTAGGTCGCTCCAGGAATGATCTCGGCGAGTTCTCTGCCGTGCTGCGCGGGCGTCAAGAGGTCGTCGGAGAACGACACGACGTGGCACCGGACCTCGATCGCGCGGTATGCCTCCAACCGGTCCGGCATCGGTTCCACGGCCAGCTGAGCCAACTCGCCGGGACCCGGCGGTGGCGCCAGTTCCAGCAGGTCGAGCCAGTCCGCGGCGTCCTGGTCCCGGGCCAGGGTCGCCGGTGACAGGACTTGCATCGCTTGCGTCACGGCCGAGTAGGACGACGGGATGACCGCGCCCGAGCGGTGCAGCTCACGAGTCGCGGTCGACAACGCAGCCCGAAACCTGTCGGTACGCCCTCTGGTCGCCATCAGAACCGCCTGCCGGACCAGATCCGGCCGCGCGAGCACGAGTTCCTGTGCGATGTAGGAACCCATTGACGTGCCGACCACGCGCACCGATTCCAGGCCCAGGTGCTCGATGAGTCCGACGACGTCACCCACCATGTCCCGCACCGTGAAACCGTCCGCGCACAGGTCGCTGGGGGCGATGCCCCGGTTGTCGAACGTCACGACGCGGTAGCCCGCGGCGCGCAGGGCGGGCACCTGGTGCAAGTGCCAGGCGCGGCCCCGTCCGCCGCTTCCCATGATGAGCAGCACCGGTTCGCCCACGCCGAACTCGTCGTAATGCAGGCGCACGCCGTTCACCGACGCGAAAGGCATCCGCTCTCCTCACTCGTCACCCGGCCGCCCGGGTCATCTCCGCTACCGGTCGAGGACCTCGACCCGCAGTTCCGGGGAGTTGGCGATCTCCTGCTCGCTGAACCGGTCGGTCACCCACTGGCCGGCGGAGTACAACTCGGTCTGGTCCGCGTAGTGGGGCGAGGTCGGATCGGTCGACTGCGAGTAGGTCATCAGAGTCGAGGCCTTCGGGCTCCCGGCACTCCCGAACTCCACCACCTGGACGAAGCTCGATCCGTGGGCGACCTCGGTGTTGCCCTGCCCGGGATCCCACTCGGGTGTGATGACGTTGAGGACGCCCAACTCCCCCGGTCCGCCGTGGATCCCGATCTCCGCACCGTTGCGGGTCACCTGCTGGTGGTCACCGAGCGGAGCGTCCAACGGGATACCGGCGTTCCGGAGTTCGACCGCCGCGTCGCCGAACGCACGGTGCACGGCGGGATCGCCGGTCTTGAGCGTGTTCGGGGTGTGCACCGGATCGGCGGGGTCGAACCCGACCTGCCACGGCCCGCCCTCGACCGACCCCAGGGCACGGACGAAGCGTTCGAACAGCAGCGAACCCCGGCTGTCGAGCCGGTACGTGTGGTCCCACTTCGCCACCGCATCGCAGGCGGCCGATACGTCGACCGGCCCTGAGCTGGATGGTGCTCGGCCACCCGGGAACGACTCGCACATGTCGGCGGTATCCGCTGCCGCCAGCACCGCCACCCTGCTGCGGTCGGCGAACAGCATGTCCTTCATCGTCTCGTGCGAGAATCCCTCGCCCGGCAACCCGTCTTCGCCCGCACGGCGTTCCCGCACCGACTCGATCGCCTCCCTGGTCCGAGCCGAGCGCTCGGTCCCGACATCACCGATGGTGCGCGGGTAGTCCACCAGCGGCTGCTCCAGGTTCGTCAGCCACGGGCTGTCGTTGGCATTGAGCACGTAGTCACGACGCACCATCTCGGGAAGCGCGCCGGGGCCGAAGATGCCGGGTTGCACGGCATCCTCGTCGCTGCCCCAGGCGCAGTCACCCCGTCCTCCGTCGAGAACCGAGATACCGCTCAGCGCGAAGATCTGCGCGCCCAGCGGAGTGCTGCACTTCTCCGCGAGTTCGTCGGTGACGTGCGGAGCCACCTGGACGTCGGAGTAGAGTACGTCTCCCCTCCGGTCGGCGGCGATCGTGTTCAACCACGGCAGGCTCTGGTTGTCGGCAAGGGCTCTCGACATGTCCGCCGTGCTCTCCGCCGTACCGAAGTCGAGCCACGTGTTGAGCGTGCGGAGGTTGGTGACGTTGGGGTCGCGCACCGCGTGCGCGGTCGTCTCCCACGGCAGCGGGGAACCGCCCGCACCCGCGATCACCGGGCCGTAACGGGTCGACCACAGCGTCCGCTCGACGGTGTCGGTGCCACCGTCGGTGTTGCGCACCTCGACCCGGACGGTGCGGCCGGTCATCTCCTCCCGCTTTCCGTCCACCTGGTACGCGGTGGGTTCGCCCGGAACCAGCGGAACCTCGTAGAGCCCCATCGTCGCCGCCGTGGAGACCGTGTGACTCCACGCGATCTCGTCGTTGTGTCCGATGAGGACGCTGGGAATCCCGAGCAGGGAGGCGCCGGATACGTTGAGTTCACCGGGAATGGTGAGGTGCGCCTGCCAGAAGCGGTTCGGTCCGTGCCAGGGGTAGTGCGGATTGCCCAGCAGCACGCTCTGCCCGGACCGGGTGGCGTCCTTGCCTGCCGCGATCGCGTTGCTCGCTTTGGGCCGCACTCCGTCTCCAGCACCGAGCCCCTTGAGCACGGCACCTACGTCGTGCGGCACGTCCGCCGACCGCCCCCGCGTCCCCGGAGGTTGTGCGTTGACGATGTCTCCCGCCAGCCTGCCCAGCCCGGACGAGGTGCTCACGTCGTAGACGTGCCGGTACACGTCGAGTTCGGAGATCGGGCGCACCCAGGCCGCACCCGCGCACGCGGGGTCGGTGATGCCGTCGGCACCCGTCTCCTCCAGGTACCGGTTGAACCCGCCGACGTATCCGCGCACCATCTCCACGATTTCGGGTTTCGGGCCGAGCGGCGGTTGCTGACCGGACACCTTATCCACGACCCCGCTGTCGTTCACTCCCTGGTAGTAGAGGTCGCTGTCGAGGCTGTTGTCGACGCTGGCGAGACCCTCGTTCGGCGGCGCGTCCGGGCCGAGGTGCCGGGAGCGCTCGGCCCGGAGGGTCATGTACACGTCGGACAGGGCGCAGAGGTTGTCCTTCGCCGACGCGTAGCCGTAGCCGTAGCCGAGTCCGGTGTAGTCCTCGGCGAGGATGTGCGGAATCCCGTGCTCGGTGTAGCGCACGACGGCCTCGGCACCGGCGGGCACGACTGCGGCCGAGGCCGACATGCCACCCGACCCCACCGTCATGAGCAAGACCGTTGCGGAGGCCGCGAGTGCGCGCGCACCGCGACGGAGGCGGGTGCGGGTCATGTCAGGAGCCTTTCGATCGTACGTGGGTGGATCGTTGGGGGGGGGGGGGGGGCCCCCCCCCCCCCCCCCCCCCCCCGCCCGGGCCCCCGCCCAGTTATAAAAAAAAGAGGGAGTGGGGGATGATGAGGAGGGATGGTTTGTGTGGTAGTCACCCCCGTGTGGGGAG
>NZ_JAIUJZ010000014.1:0-111828 GCF_020176775.1 Saccharopolyspora sp. 6M | reverse complement strand
GACGGGGGGGGGGGGGGGCCCCCGGGGGGGGGGGGGGGGTGGGGCGGGCGTGGTTGTGGTGTGGGTGGGGGGGGGGGGGGGGGGGGCGGCGCGGCCCCCCCCCCCCCCCCCCCCCCGACAGGTCAGAGACGGACGCCTTCCATTTCTCGAATCAGGCTCTTCGGTCGCATGTCAGTCCAGTTCTCGTTGACGTAGTCCACGGCTGATTGGCGATCGGTCTCCTCGAGCGCGACGGTCCATCCGGCCGGGGCCTCGGCGAACGCCGGCCACAGCGAGTGCTGGCCCTCGTCGTTCACCAGAACCAGATACGTGCCGTCGGGGTCCTCGAACGGGTTGGTGCTCATGATGTTCTCCTCTCCGGTCATGCGTTGGTCGTGCGTTGGTCGTGCTTCGCGGTGTCGTGGTCGAGGCCGGAATCCTGGGCTCACAGCAGGTCGTCCAGGACGCCGCCGATGCGGGCGATCGCGTCCGGATCGGTGAGCATCCCGTCGTGGGTGGCGTCCACGCCGTGATCCAGCACCGTTCCCGTCACGTACGGCCGCCAGGCGGCGGAGGTGAGCGGATCACCTCGATCCCCGTCCACTGCGGTCCGATCGTGGGTGCGCCGGAGTGCGGTGAAGCTCACCAGGTCACCGTCGAAACGCGCGGGCTCGAAGCTCTCCATGAGCCTGCAGTTGTCCACGAAGACCCTCATGCACGCCTTCAACCCGTCGGTGCCCAGTGCCGCCAACCTGCTGTTCTGCTCGTCGAGGTAGTCCGCGTACCGGGTGAGCACCGCGTCCTGGTCGCCCTCGAACTCGGCACCGTCGAAGTCGAAGCCGGCATCGGCCAGGAGCGAGCCCACGATCTCCGCGTCCGTACGATCGACGATGGTCCGCCCCTCGTCCGGGAACGAGTCCACCGTCACCACGTGGCTGACCCGCTCGCCCTGCTCCTGCAGCAGCGTCGCCATCGCGTGCACGACGAGGCCGCCGAAGGACCACCCGAGCAGCCGGTACGGACCCCGCGGTTGGACTCGCCGGACCTCCCGCACGTAGTCGGCGGCCATCTCCCCGATGGAACCCGGGGTCGCGTCGGCGTTTCGCAGCCCCCGGGCCTGGATGCCGTAGAGCGGCTGGTCGGCGGACAGGTGCGCCATCAGCCCCGCGTACGACCAGCTCGTCCCGGAACCAGGGTGCACGCAGAACAGCGGTGGCCTGTTTCCCCTCGGCCGCAGCGGGAGCAGGCATTCGAACGGGTCCCGGGTGGTGTCCGATCCCAGTTCCTCGGCGAGCATGGCCACGGTGGGCGACTCGAACACCGAGCGCACCGACAGCTCCACACCGAACGCGGCACGAACCCGATTCACCAACTGCGTGGCGAGGAACGAGTGTCCTCCCGACCTGAAGAAGTCGTCGTGGACGCCGATCGACGGCAAGCCCAGCAGCTCCTCGAACAGACCGCACAGGACTTCCTCCTCCGGTGTGCGAGGCGCGACCTCGTCAGTGCCGAGGCACGGTTCCGGGAGTGCGGATCGGTCGAGCTTGCCGTTGGCGGTCAGGGGGAACGCGTCGAGCGGCACGAACGCTGACGGCACCATGTATTCCGGCAGCACCGTCCCGACGTGCTTGCCGAGGGCCTCCGGGTCCACGCTGTGCCCGTCGTGGAGCACCACGTAGCAGACCAGGCGGAGATCTCGGGGCGGGTACTCCCGCGCGAGGACGACGGCCGTCCGCACCGCCGGGTGGCTGGTCACCGCGGACTCGACTTCGCCGAGTTCGATGCGGAAACCTCGGACCTTCACCTGGAAGTCCGCCCGGCCCACGAACCGGAGTTGCCCCTCCCGCGTCCACCGCACCAGATCACCGGTGCGGTACATGCGGGAACCAGCCGCTCCGAACACGTCGGCGACGAACCGTTCCGCCGTCATGTCCGGGCGGTTCAGGTACCCGCGCCCGACTCCCGACCCCGCGATGTACAGCTCTCCCACCGCACCCACGGCGACCGGTACGAGCTGGTCATCGAGCACGTACAACCGGGCGTCGCGGATCGCACCGCCGATCGGCGGTGCGCTCGGCCAGACCTCGGCGTTCCCGTCCAGCACGCATCCCGTCATCACGTGCGTCTCGGTCGGCCCGTACTGGTTGTGCATCCGCCGGCCGGGTACGCGAGCGTGGAAATCACGAATCGCGTCGCTGGGCACGAGCGCTTCCCCGGACTGCACGATGTCGCACAGCGCGGGAAGGTCGCGGTCCTGGTCGAGAGCGGCCTCGGCGACGGCCTGCACCACCAGGTTCGGTACGAACAGTTCCTCGATGCGGTGTTCGTCCAGCCAGCCGACCAGCCGTTCGGAGTCGCGACGCACGTCCTCCGGGCACTCCACGAGCGTCTTGCCGAAGAGCGTCGCGGAGAAGATCTCCTGCACCGACACGTCGAAACCGATGGGAGCGAACTGCGCCGTCACCTTGGGCTCGCCGGGGTCCCGTGGCAGCACGGTGTCCTGCCACGACACGAGGTTCACGACCGTGCCCGCCCGCTGCACGACGGCTTTGGGGCGACCGGTCGAGCCGGACGTGTAGATCACGTACAGCGGGTGGTCGGCCAGCAGCGGTGCGTGCCGCTCGGCGTCCGTCAGGTCCGCCGACGTCTGCGCGGCGACGTGTTCCCGCAGCGCGGGGTCGTCCAAGCACAACGTCTCCCCGACGACGCCCGCGAAGCGCTCCCCCTGGTCGCTGTTCGTCAGCAGCACTGCGGGTTCGGCGTCGTTCAGGACGAACCGAATGCGCTCGTCCGGGTGCGAGACGTCGATCGGGACGTACGCGGCACCGGATTTCACCACCGCCCAGACCGTGACGACGAAGTCGATCGACCTGGGGAGCAGTACCGCCACGTACGACTCGGCACCCACTCCGCGTTCCACGAGGACTCGCGCGAGGCGATTCGCCCGCGCGCTGAGTTCCGCGTAGGTGACGGCATCCGAGCCGTGGACGACCGCTCGGCGTCGCGGTGTCGCCCTGACCTGCTCTTCGAACACGGCGGGCAGGTTCCGCCACGGCAACGCGCTCCCGGTGTCGTTGAAGGTACCGACGACCAGCTCGCGATCCTCCGGCGACAGCACGTCCACCCGGTCGACCCGCACCGCCGGGTTCGCCACCACGGTGCGCAGCAGCCGCACCAGGCGCTCGCTCAGCGCCTGTGCGGTGGACCGATCGAAGAGGTCGGCGCTGTACTCGACCGACGCCTGCATCCCCGCCGGGGAACCATCCTCACCGCGACTTTCGGCGAAGAACCAGAACAGGTCGAACTTGGCCGTGGGCTTGATGATCGGCTGCGTGCGGACCGTCAGCTCGGCCGACCGGTCCGGCGCGCCTTCCACGACCACCTGTTCGTTGTTGTTCAGCGTGAGCTGCACTTGGTACAGCGGGTGGCGAGCCAGTGAGCGATCCGGGTTGAGCAGCTCCACGAGCCGCTCGAACGGCAGTTCCTGGTGCTCGTAGGCCGCCAGGTCGGTCTCCCGGACGCGGTCCAGCAACTCGCGGAAAGTGGGATCGCCCGTGAGGTCGGTGCGCAGCACCAGCGAGTTCACGAAGAAGCCGACCACGTCGTCCACGGCGTCGTCGGTACGGCCCGCGATGGGTGTTCCGATCGGGATGTCCCGGCCCGCGCCCAGCCTGCTGAGGACGGCCGCCAGTCCTGCCTGCAACACCATGAACAACGTCGAACGGGTGTCCCGGGCCAACTTGAGCAATGCCGCGTGCAGGTCGGCGGGAACGTCGAACAGGACCATCCCGGCTTCCTGCGAGGACACCGCCGGCCGGGATCGGTCCGTGGGCAACTCCAGTTCCTGCGGAAGGCCGTCCAACGCCTCCGCCCAGTACGCGAGCTGGCTGCTCAGCTCGCTGTCCGGATCGTGCTCGGAACCGAGGATGTCCCGCTGCCACAGCGCGTAGTCCGCGTACTGGACCGGTAGCGGAGTCCACTGCGGGCTCACGTGTTCCCGCCGCGCGTCGTAAGCGACGCTGAGGTCCCGCCGCAGCAACGGCATGGACCACCCGTCACCGCAGATGTGGTGCAACAGCAGGAGCAGGACGTGGTCACCGGAATCCACAGCGAACAGCAACGCTCGCAGCGGGGGCTCCGCGGCGAGGTCGAACCGGTGCCGCACGGCGTCGGTGAGCCGGTCCTCCAGCTCGGCCTCGGTCGTGTTCACGACGTCGAGCGCGACGGTCGCGTCCTCGCGCACGACCTGGTACGGGCCTTCGTCGTCCTCGCCGAAGACCGTCCGCAGTGGCTCGTGGCGTGCGACCACGTCGCACAGCGCTTCGCGGAGCGCGTCCCGGTCCAGCCGGCCGGACAACCGCAAGGCTGCCGGGATGTTGTACGTCGGCTGGGGACCTTCCACCCGATGCAAGAACCACAGCCGCTGCTGGGCGAACGACAACGGAATCCGGGACGGCCTCGGCGTCGCGGGAGTCACGCCACCGCGCCGGGAACCGGCCCGATCGAGGGCGGCGGACAGGCTCGCGACCGTCGGATGGTCGAACACCGACCGCACCGGCACTTCCCGGTGCAAGGTGGACCGGATGCGGCTCACCAGCCGGGTGGCCAGCAACGAGTTTCCGCCCAGGTCGAACAGGTGGTCGTCGATCCCCACCGAGCGCAGGCCGAGGATCTCCGCGAACAGCTCGCAGAGGATCTCCTCACGCGGTCCCCTCGGTCCGCGCTGGACCTCGGCCACCGCGGCGTCGACGTCCGGCAAGGCCGCCTTGTCGACCTTCCCGCCGGGCGTTCGGGGTATCTCCGGCACGGCGTGGACCGCGTTCGGCACCAGGTAGCGAGGCAGGACTTCGGTGATTGCGGCGCGCAACGCCGCCGTGTCGAGGTCGTCGGAACCCGCGACGTAGGCGACGAGCCGCTTCTCCCCGTCGGTGCGGAGGACGACCACGCAGTCCCGCACCCCGGGCTGCCCGGCGAGCACGGTTTCGATTTCCCCGGGTTCGACGCGGAAACCACGCAGCTTGAACTGCTCGTCCGACCGCCCCACGAACTCGAGCGCTCCGTCCCGGTTGCGGCGCACCAGGTCCCCGGTTCGGTACATCCGCGACCCGGCCGGTCCGAACGGGTTCGCCACGAAGCGCTGCCCGGTCGGGCCGGCCTGGCCTAGGTAGCCGCGTGCCAGCCCCGCACCGGCGAGGTACAGCTCCCCCGCCATACCGGGGGCGACCGGATGCAGGTCCCGGTCGAGGACGTACAGCGAGGTGCCGTCCATCGGCGCACCGATCGGCACCACCTCGCCGACCTCCTCGGCGGTCCGCACCGGCTGGTGGGTAGCGTTCACGGTGATCTCGGTCGGGCCGTACAGGTTGGTGACGGTCAGGCCGGGTGAGCGCTCCAGCACCCGCCGGAACGACCGTGCGGACGCGGCGTCACCTCCGGTCGTCACCTCCCGCAAGGTCGACAGCAGCGCGGGCTGCTCGTCGGCGATCAGGGTGAACAGTGCGGTGGTCAGCAGCGCGCCGGTCACCTCGTGCCGGACGACCAGCTCGTGCAGGCCCGCGAGATCCACCTCGCCGTCGGGCACGACGACGATCCGCTTGCCGTTGAGCAGCGGCACCCACAGCTCGTAGGTGGACGCGTCGAACGCCAGGGCCGCGGTCATCAGGACGCGGTCGTGCGCTCCAGTCCGCCAGCGCTGGTCGTGCGCCAACTCGGCGACGCCACGGTGCGTGATCCCGACGCCCTTGGGCACTCCCGTCGAGCCCGAGGTGAACATGACGTAGGCGAGCTGGTCCGGGGCGATCGCGACCTCCGGCGCGTGTTCGGGCATCCCGGCGACGGTCTCGTCGGAGTCGACGACGAGCGTTCGCAGCCCCAGCTCCGCCGCTTCCTCCTGGTAGCGCCGGTCGGTGAGGACGATCCGGGCCCCGACTTCCCGCGCCATCCGCCGACGCCGCCCCGTGGGGAACGAACGGTGCAGCGGGACGTAGGCACCGCCGGACCCGAGCACGCCGAGAACCGCCGTCACGGTGTGCGGTGCGCGCTCCATCAGGATGAGCACCCGCTCCTCGGGCTCGACGCCCTCGGCCAGCAGCCGGTGGCCGAGCCGGTGCGCACGGGCCACCAGCTCGCGGTAGGTGGTGTCGCCGTTGGCGCCGGAGACGGCGACCGCGTCCGGTGTCCTGCCGGCATGGTCGCGGACGAGATCGGGGAGGGAGCGGAGCTCGACCGGCCCGGGTACGCCGTGCGTTCCGGCTGCCACCGCCTCCGGCGCGCCGAGGGTGCCCACCGGGCGGTCCGGGTCGGTCGCGATGTCGGTGATCAGGCGTGCCACCCGATCCAGCACGTCCTGAGCCGTGGCGCGGTCGAACACGTCGGGCCGGTAGTCCAGGCGCAACCGGATCCGCTCACCGGGCGCACCGACGAGGGTCATCGGGTAGTGGCTGGCGTCCACTCCGTCCACTGCGGACACACGTAGGCGGTCGCCGGGGCCGTCAGCGGCCGGCGCGCTACCCGACGGGTAGTTCTCGAACACCACCAGCGTGTCGAACAACCCGCGCCCGCCTGCCGCGACCAGGCGCTGGATCTCGGCGAGGCCGAGGTGGTGGTACGGCATCAGCCTGGTCTGCTCGTTCTGGAGACCGTGCAGGAACTCGGTGGCGGTCTGCCCCGGCCTGACTCGCGCCCGCAGGGGCACGGTGTTGATGAACAGGCCGAGCATGTCCTCGACCCCGACGAGGTCAGAGGGTCTCCCGGACACCGTGATCCCCGCCGTGACGTCCCCTCGGCCGGTCAGCCGCGACACGACGCACGACCACGCGCCTTGCAGGACGGTGTTCAGGGTGAGTCCTTCGTCCCTGGTCCACGTGGTGAGCGCCGCCGTGACCTGCGCCGGCAGCGAGACTCCCAGCTTGCACGGGACCGTGGACGCGGGGTCCGCGTCGGGCGCGACGAGCGTGGCGCCGTCGATGCCGGCGAGGTGCTCCCGCCAGGCTCTGCGCGCCTCGTCCCGGTCTTGGGCGGCGAGCCAGCCGAGGTAGTCCTTGTACGGCCGTACGCGCGGCAATCCGTCCACGTCGCCGTTGCTCGCGTACAGCGCGAGGAGTTCCTTCCACAGCAACGGCATCGACCAGCCGTCGAGCAGGATGTGGTGGAACGTCAGAATGAATCGATGCCGCCGCTCCCCCTCGCGGATGAGCGTGAACCGCAGCACGGGCGGTGCGGTGAGGTCCAGCCGCCGCGCCCGCTCCTCGGCGACGGTGCGATCGGCGGCCTCGGCGCGCTCCCCGTCCGGCAGGTCACCGAGGTCGACCTCGCGCCACGGCAGTTCCACGCTCTTCGGGATGAGCTGCACCGGACGGTTCACGCCCTGGTAGCGGAACGCGGCTCGCAGGTTGTCGTGACGCCGCAACAGGCCGTCCGCGGCGGCGCGCAGCGCGACGCGGTCGAGGGGTCCCTCCAGGTCCAACACCAGTTGCACCGCGTAGAGGTCCGGCCCCGCCTCGTCGTAGACGTGGTGGAAGAAGATCCCCTCCTGCAACGGGGACAACGGCAGGATGTCCTGAAGGCCGGACCGGCTCATTCCGCGTTCCTCCACTCGGCTTCCAGCATGTCGATCTCGCTCTGGCTCAACTCCGCCAGTGCGACGTCGGACGGGGTGTGCCCGCCCCCGTCCGGGGCGTGCGCGTGTTCCACGAGCGCCCGCAACGCCTGGCCGAACAGGTCCGCGAGTTCCACGACCTCGCCCTCGTCGAGCAGGGCACGTGGCCACACCCAGTTCGTCTCCAGCTTCGGCCCGTCGGCCCCGTCCCTGGTGACGGTGGCGACCTCCAGCAGGTGGGGCAGCACCATGTCCTGGTCCTGGCCGCCGATACCGGAAAGATCTCCCAACAGGGACCAGGCCGCGCTCGGCCCGGATGCCTCGGACTCGGAGGAACGGCCCAGGTAGTTGAAACCGACTTGCGCTTGTGGGCAGCCGGCGAGGACGGTCGCGCCTCGCTCGTCCAGGTAGCGCAGCGCGCCGTATCCCAGGCCGTGGTCCGGGACGGCGCGCAGCCGTTCCTTGACCTGCCGCAGCACCTGCCCCGCGGCAGGGCCGCCCGCCATCGCCTCGACGCGGTCGACCGCACCGGTGTCGAGCAGGACGGGATGCATGTTGGCGAACCAGCCCATCGTGCGGGACACGTCGACACCGCCGAGGATCTCCTCCTCCCGGCCGTGGTTCTCCAGGTCGACCAGGACACCGGCGGCGCGGCCTCGCCGCCATTGGGCCAGCGCCATCGTCAGGGCCGCGAGCAGGACGTCGTTCACGCCCGCGTGGAACGCCTCCGGAGCCGTGGTCAACACCGCCTCGGTGATCTCCCGCGGCACTTGCCTGGACACCCGAGCGCAGTCGGCGTTCGTCCGGCCCACTGAATCGGCGTCCACTTCGAACAACGGGCTGCTCTCGGCATGCAGGCCCGCCCAGTAGGCGAGTTCCGGCTCCCGGCCCGGCGAACGGGCCCAGTCACGCAGCCGCAACGCCCACTGCCGGAACGAGGTGCGCACGGGCTGGAGCTCGACCGGCCGGGCGTCGTGCAGGCACTGGTACGCCTCGGCCAGATCCGGCACGAGCGCCGCCCACGACACCGGATCCACGGCGAGGTGGTGCGCGACGACGAGGATCGTCGCGGGTTCGCCTCCTCCTGCCGGGAAGTGCACCACTTGCAGGAGGTTCCCGGTCGCCAGGTCGAGCCGTTCCCGCGCCGAGGCGGCGTGGTCGGCCATGAGCCGCAGCCGGTCTCGGCCCTGCGACCGGGACACGTCGATGGTGCGGACCCGGTCGTCCGCCCGCACGGTTCCCGGCTCCACGACGTGCAGAGCCCAGCGCGAGCCGGCCCCGCGCCCGGTGTCGGCCGGGTCGAAGTCGACGCGCATCCGCAATGCGTCGTGGTGGTCGAGCACCGCCTGCACCGCCGAGACGAGCGTGTCGTGCTCGGTGTCGTCGGGAGCCCGCAGCACCTTCCACTGGTTGAGCCGGTCCACCGGCCCGCCCATCTCGGCGAACCAGTGCAGCACCGGGGTCAGTGGGACCTCGCCCACCCCGTTGGTGTCGGCGAGATCGGGCGCGCTCTCCTCGAACCGCGCCACCCGCGCCAGCCCCGCGACCGACTTGTGCTCGAAGACGTCCTTGGCGGTGAACACCAGTCCGACGCGGCGCGCACGGCCGGCGAGCTGGATGGACATGATGCTGTCCCCGCCCAACGCGAAGAATCCGTCGTCGATGCCCACGGACTCCAGTCCGAGAACGTCCGCGAACAGCTCGCACAGCACCTTTTCGCGCTCGTCCCTCGGCGCTCGCCCGGTCACCACGGCCTCGGCGACCGGCTCCGGCAGCGCGCGGTGGTCGATCTTGCCGTTGGGGGTGAACGGCAGTGCGTCGAGGCGGACGATCGCGGCCGGGACCATGTACTCCGGCAGTGCGGCGGCCACGTGCGCACGCAGCGCTTCCCCGTCCACGCCGGTCCCGGCGGCCGTCGGCACCACGTAGCTCACGAGGCGTTTGTCCCCCGGACGGTCCTGCCTGAGCAGCGTCACGCCCTGCGCCACGGCGGGATGTCGTTGCAGTACCGCGTCGATCTCGCCGAGTTCGACGCGGAAGCCGCGGATCTTCACCTGGTGGTCGACCCGGCCGACGAACTCCACGTCACCACGTGCGTTCCAGCGCACCAGGTCGCCGGTGCGGTACATCCGCTCGCCCGGGGCTCCGAAGGGGTCGGCCACGAACCGCTCGGCCGTGAGGACGCGGCGGCCCAGGTACCCCCGGCCGACACCGCTGCCAGCGAGGTACGCCTCGCCGAGGACACCGCGCGGCACCGGGTTGAGCGCCGCGTCCAGCACGTACAGCCGGTCGTCCGGGATGGCCCGGCCGGCGTCGGGCTGCTCGGCACCGGTGAGCGGTTCGCTCATCGTGGTGAGCACGGTCGACTCGGTGGCACCGTAGACGTTGACCAGCCGGCGTCCCGCACGATGCCAGCGCGCCGCGAGTTCAGCCGAGAACGCCTCGCCGCCGACCAGCACTCCGCGCAGGCTCGGCACGTCCAGGGGGTCGAGGGTGGCGAGCAGCGCCGGTGGTGCCGCCAGGTGCGTGACACCGTGCGCTCGGACGAACTCGGCGAGTTCGTCACCCCCGACGACGCTGTCCCGCGGTCCGAGCACCATCGTCGTCCCGCTCAGGAGGGTCATGACGAAGTCGCCGAGAGCCGCGTCGAAGTTCGGCGACACCAACTGGAGCACGCGGCTCGTGCTGTCGAGGCCGAGTTTGTCGACGTGTCCGGCCGCCAGGCCCGCGAGGCCGTGGTGATCCACCTGGACGCCTTTGGGCCGACCAGTCGAACCGGACGTGTACACGACGTAGGCCACTGCGGACAGCTGGAGCGGCGAGATCCTGTCGCCGTCGTCCACGTCGTGGTCAGGACACGCACGAATCGCAGCGCGAACCGTCTCGTCGTCGACCAGCAACCGAGCGACGCCCTGGTGAGGAAGCGATTCCTCCAGGTGTCGCGCCGTGATCACCAGCGACGGACGCGCGTCATCGAGCATGAACTCGATGCGATCCGCCGGGTAGTTCGGATCGACCGGCAGGTAGGCCGCTCCCGCCTTCTGCACTGCGAGCAGGGCGACGACGAGTTCCTCGCCACGTGGCAAGGCGACCGCCACCACCCGCTCAGGACCGACGCCGAGCGAGATCAGGTACCGAGCCCACCGGTTGGCGCGGGCGTTGAGCTCCGCGAAGCGGATCTCCCGGCCCTCGGCCACCACGGCGGGGTGGTGCGGCGTCCGGTCGCACTGGCGCTCGAACAGCGTGGCCCACGTTCCCGGTTCGGTGTCGGCGTCGCCGCCGCCCGTCGCCACCAGTGCCGCGCGCTCGGAAGCCGCGAGCACCTCGGCCTGCCGCACCCGGCGGGACGGATCCTCGACCAACGAGGCCAGCAACCGGCGGAACCACTCGCCGAGTCGTCGCGCCGTGGCGGCGTCGAACAGGTCGGCGCTGAACTGCACCGTGCAGTCGAGCCCACCCGCGCGTCCGTCCCGGTCACGGGGCCGCTCACCGAAACCGAACAGCAGGTCGAAGTTCGCGACTCCGGTGTCCAGCGGGTACGAGGTGACGTCCAGCTCCGCGACACCTCCGACTCCGCCGGCGCCTCCGCCGGGAACAGCAGCGGCGTCGTTGAGCGAGAGCATCACCTGGAACAGCGGATGCTTGGCCAGTGACCGATCCGGTGCCAGCAGGTCCACCAGTCGCTCGAACGGCACGTCCTGGTGGGCGTAGGCGTCCAGGTCGGTGCGGCGGACCCGCGCCAGCAGTTCCGCGAAGGTGGGCGCTCCGGACACGTCGGTCCGCAGCACCAGCGTGTTGACGAAGAAGCCGACCAGGTTCTCGGTCGCCGCGTCGGTCCGGCCCGCGACCGTCGTGCCCAGCGGGATGTCGTCGCCCGCGCCCAGTCGGTGCAGCAGCGCTGCCAACGTCGCCTGCAACACCATGAACACGCTCACCGCGTGCTCCCTGGCGACCTGCACGATCCGGGCGTGCAGGTCCGGTGGGACCTCGAAGGTGGTCCGACCACCCCGGTAGGACGACGAGGAGGGGCGGGGACGGTCCACCGGCAGGCTGATCTCGGTGGGCAGGTCGGCCAACGAGGACGTCCAGTAGTCCAGTTGAACGGCCAGTGGACTGTGCGGGTCGTCCTCGGCACCGAGCGCCTCGCGCTGCCACAGCGCGTAATCCGCGTACTGCACGGGCAGCTCAGGCCACTGCGGACCCTCGGCGGCCCGCCGGGCGCGGTACGCGGTGGTGAGATCGCGAACCAGGACCGGAACCGACCAGCCGTCGGCGGCGATGTGGTGCAGGGACAGGAGAAGCACGTGCTCGTCGTCCCGGCCGTCGATCTCGAACAGCACGCCGCGCACCGGTAGCTCGCCGGCGAGGTCGAAGCCCTGACGCGCCGCCTCCGTGACGTCTCCGGCGAGTCCGGCCTCGCTCGTCGTCACGACCTCCCAGGGTGGACGAACGATGTCGACGACCACCTGGTGGGGACCCTCCGCGTCCTCCACGAACACCGTCCGCAGGACCTCGTGCCGGGCCAGCACGTCCGCGAACGCCGCCGCGAGCGCGTCGCGATCGAGCCTGCCGGTCAGCCGGAGCGCCAGCGGCATGTTGTACGCCGCGTTGCCGTCCTGGAACCGGTTGGCGAACCAGAGCCTGCGCTGCCCGAACGACAGCGGCAGCAGCCCGGGTCGGGAAGCCCTGCGCAGCGGGGTGCGCGCCCGGTCGGCGTCGCGCAGCGCCAGAGCGAGCCCCGCGACCGTCGGCGTGTCGAACACCTGCCGGACCGCGATCTCCGCACCGAAGGCGGCACGGATCCGGCCCGCCAGCGTGGTGGCGAGCAGCGAATGGCCGCCGCGCGCGAAGAAGTCGTCGTCGATGCCGACCGCACCGACGCCGAGCACGTCGGCGAACAACTCGCAGAGGATCTCCTCCTGCGGTCCGCGCGGAGACCCGCCGCCGGTACCGCCGTCCTCCGGTGCCGGCAGTGCGCGGCGGTCGAGTTTCCCATTGGGTGTCAGGGGAAGCTCGTCCATCAGGACGAACGCCGACGGCACTTGGTACTCCGGGAGGAGCGCCGCGAGGTGTTCGCGGACCGAGTCCACCCCCAGCGCCTCGCCGGCCGGCACGAGGTACGCCACGAGCCGGGCGCTTCCGGGCTGGTCCTCCCGCACGACGACGGCACTGCGCTCCACGGCGGGGTGCGCGGTGAGCGCCGCCTCGACCTCTCCCGGCTCGACGCGGAACCCGCGCAGTTTGACCTGGTCGTCGGCACGACCCAGGAAGTCCAGCGCTCCGTCCCGGTTCCACCGGACCAGATCCCCGGTTCGGTACATCCGCGCGCCGGGGGCACCGAACGGGCAGGCGATGAAACGCTCGGCGGTGCCCGCCGCACGGGCCAGATAGCCCCGGGCCAACCCGGAACCGGCGACGTACAGTTCCCCCGGCATACCGGCCGGAACGGGTCGAAGCCGGCGATCCAGGACGAAAACGCTGGTGCCGAGCACCGGCCGCCCGATCGTCGGATGCTCGCCCACCGCGAGCGGTGCGCTCATCGTCGCGGCGACGGTGACCTCGGTCGGCCCGTAGGCATCGATCACGCGGCGGCCACCGGTCGCCCACCGGGACGCGAGTTCCGCCGTGACGGCCTCGCCTCCGATCACCACGCACCGCACGGCCGGAACCTCCTGCTCCGCGACCGTGTCGAGGAGCGAGGCGGACAGCATCACGTGGGAGGCGCGCCGTTTCACGAGTTCGGCGGCCAGCTCCGACCCGACGAGCCGACCGGGCGGTGGTGCCAGCACGAGTGCGGCACCCACCGACAGGGTCATCACGATATCGGCCACCGACACGTCGAACTGCGGCGACACGACCTGGAGCACCCGGCTCCGCGGCTCCAGGGCGAGCCCGTCCCGGTGGGTCGTCGCGAGTGCGGCCAGACCAGCATGGCTGACGGCCACGCCCTTCGGCTGCCCGGTGGAGCCGGAGGTGTAGATGATGTAAGCGAGGTTCGCCGGCGCCACCTCGGACTCGACCGGCGGGGCCGCCGCCTCCTCGTCGGTGCCGGGCACCAGGACCGCAGCGTCGACGCTGGATTCCAGGTCGGCCCGCGTCGCCGCGTCCGTCACGAACACGCGGGGCCGCGCCTCGGCGACGATCGCCCGGGTGCGCTCGGCAGGCGCGTCGGCTGCCAGCGGGAGGTACACCGCACCGAGCTTGAACACGGCCAGGACCGCCTCGATCCACTCGTACGAGCGGGGCAGCACGACCGCGACCACCTGCTCCGGTCCAGCGCCGTAAGCCGCCAGCCGGTGCGCGAGGGCGTTGGCCCGCCGGTCGAGTTCCGCGTACGACAGGCTGGTTCCGCTCTGCGCGCACTCCACCGCGATGGCGTCCGGTGTGGTCCGGACGACCTCGTGGAAACCGTCCGTCCAGCGGGTCTCCGGGTGCGGGCCGCCGCGGTTGTCGCCTCGCACGAGCCGCGCCAGTTCCGCTGGGGCGACCAATTCGGTGCCGGAGAGCGGACTGTCCGGTTGCCGCGTCGCCGCGTCGAGCAGCCGCACGAGCCGGTCGACGACGTCCTCGGCCGTCCGGCGGTCGAACAGCTCGACGTCGTACTCCAGCGAGCCGCGCAGGCGCTCCACCACACCGCTGGCGGCACGGCGTTCCCGCAACGAGAACGCCAGGTCCACCTTCGCCGTGGCCGTGCCGACCGGACGGGCGCTGACCCGCACGCCGCCCCACTCGTGCACGTCCTCGTCCACGGCCGCGCGATCGCTGTCGAAGGTCAGCGAGACCTGGAACAGCGGGTTCCTCGACCGGGAACGCTGTGGGCGCAGCACCTCCACCAACCGGTCGAACGGGACGGCCTGATGAGCGTAGGCGGCGAGGTCGGTGTCCCGGACCTGGCGGACGAGTTCGGTGAACGTCGGGTCCCGGCTCAGGTCGGCGCGGAGGACGAGCGTGTTGACGAAGAACCCGACGAGCCGGTCCACAGCCTCATCCCGGCGGCCTTCGATCGGCACTCCGAGCGCGACGTCCTCCCCCGCGCCCCACCGCGACAGCAGCGCCGACAACCCTGCCTGGATCACCATGAACACGCTCGCCCCGACCTGCCGTGCGAAGGCGTCCATGCGCGCGTGCAGGTCGGCCGGGACGTCGAACGCGACGACGTCGCCCCGGTGGGCGGGGCTAGCCGGGCGGGAGCGGTCGGGCGTGACGGTGCACTCCTCCGGCAGACCGGCGAGCGCTGTGGTCCAGTAGTCGACCTGGTCGGCGAGCGGGCCGTCCTGGTCGGTGGTGCCGAGCGTCCGCTCCTCCCACAGAGCCACGTCGGCGTACTGCACCGGCAACGACGGCCACGCCGGCTCGGTGCCCGAACAGCGTGCCTCGTAGGCCGAGCGGAGATCCTCGGCGAGGACCGGCAACGACCAGCCGTCGGCGGCGATGTGATGCAGGAGGACGAGGAGCACGTGCCGTTCGACGCCCACCCGGACGAGCCACGTCCTGATCGGCGGCTCGGCGGCGAGGTCGAACGGGTGGGCGACGAGGCCGGTCAGCGTGGCGTCCAGCTCGTCCTCGTCCACCACGATCCGCGGAGGACCGATGTGGACCTCATCGGCTTCGAGCAGGACCTGGTGCGGTCCCCGGGAATCCTCGGCGATCACCGTCCGCAGCGTCTCGTGGCGACGCACGACGTCGGCCAGCGCCGCACGCAGGGCGGACTCGTCCAGGCTTCCCGACAGCTCCAGCGCGAGCGGAAGGTGGTAGCTCGGGTTGGGTCCTTCCATCCGGTCCAGCAGCCAGAGCCGGCGCTGCACCATCGACAGCGGAACCCGCCGCGGCCGGGGGGTGGCTCTGGTGACGGGCGCGCGTGCGACACCAGCGCCGTCGAGGGTTCGGGCCAGCCCGGCCACGGTCGGCTGCTCGAAGACCTGCCGGATCGCGACCTCCACGCCCAGCGCGCCGCGAATGCGGTTGACCAGCCGCGTCGCGAGCAGCGAATGCCCACCCAGCGCGAAGAAGCTGTCCTCGACACCGACGTGCGGGACGCCGAGCACGTCGGCGAACAGCGAGCAGAGCACGTCCTCCCGTGCTCCGCGAGTGCCGCGGGCCGGCCGGGACGAGGACGCGTACTCCGGAGCAGGAAGCACCGCGCGATCGAGTTTTCCGTTGGTGGTCAACGGGATCTCGTCCACGCGAACGAACGCCGAAGGCACCATGTACTCCGGCAGCGTCGACGCCACGTGCGAGCGCAACTCCGCCACGTCCAGGCTCGCCCTCGCGACGACGTAGGCGACCAGCCGCGGGTCACCCGCGCGGTCCTCGCGAACGAGGGCGGCCACGCGTTCGACCGCCGGATGGGTTCGCACCGCCGCCAGCACCTCGCCGAGCTCGACGCGGTGTCCCCGCACTGCGACCTGGTCGTCGGCGCGTCCGACGTAGACCAGGTCGCCGTCGCTGGTGCGTCGCACGAGGTCTCCCGTGCGGTACATCCGCTCGCCCGGCTCGCCGAACGGGCACGCGACGAACCGCTCGGCGGTCGATCCGGGTCGACCGTGATAACCCCGCGCGAGCTGGACACCCGCCACGTACAGTTCGCCGACCACTCCGTCCGGCACCGGGGCGATCCGATCGTCCAGCACGTAGGCGCGCACGTTGCGGAACGGCCGTCCGATCGGCACGTCGCCCTCGGGTGTCGGGGTCGCCGGGTCGAGCCGGTATTCCAGGCAGTTCACCGTGAGTTCGGTCGGCCCGTAGACGTTGCGGACGGCGACCTCGGGATGCCGCGAGCGCCAGGCCGCGAGCGCGGGTCCGCGAAGCGCTTCGCCGCCGATCAGCAGCAGTTCGCTCGGGGACATGCTGTCCGGGAGCGACTCCAGCACCTCCAGGTGGCTCGGCGTCACCTTCATCAGCGTGGGACGCGCACGGTCGTCGGCCTCGTCCGCGTTCAACGACCCCAGGCGCACGCACCCACCGGCGACCAGCGGGGTGTACAGCGCGCTGACGGTGAGGTCGAAGGACACCGGTGAATGCAGCAGGGTGCTGCCGGCGGCCTCGGGATAGGCGTCGCGAGCACGCTGGACGTAGGCGCCCAGCGCCCGGTGTTCCACAACGACGCCCTTCGGACGCCCCGTCGAGCCCGACGTGTAGATCACGTACGCGACGTCCCCGCCGAGCACGGTGGTCCGTCGGCCAGCTCCGAGGTTCTCGCCGTTGCGCCGCGCGAGGGCCTTGACGACCTCGGGTGCGTCCACCACGAGCCGCACCGCCGAGCCACCGGTCACGCGGGGCAGCGCGTCTGCGCAGGCCGCCGAGGTGACGAGGAGCTGCGGCGAGACGTCCCCGAGGACGTACGCGATCCGCTCGCTCGGCTGCTCCAAATCCACCGGCACGTAGCCCGCGCCGGCCTTCAGCACGCCGAGCAGCGCGACGACCAGGTCGACCGATCGCGGCAGCGCGAGGCCGACCAGGCAACCGCGCCCCACGCCCCGCTCGCTGAGCATCCGGGCGAGCCGGTTGGCCCGCGCGTTCAGGTCGGCGTAGGACAGCGTCTCCTCGTCCGATCGCACGGCGGGAGCCTGCGGGGTCCGCGCGGCCTGCTGCTCGAACAGGTCGGGAACGGTGCGGGCGGGCACGTCCTCAGCGGTGTCGTTCCAGTCCACGAGAACGCGGTGCCGCTCCGCGGGGTCCAGCAGGCGGAGATCGGCGACCGCGCGTCGCGGATCTCGCACTGCCTCCGACAGGACGCGCACGTAGCACCGGGTGATCATCTCTGCGGTCGCGCGGTCGAACAGGTCGGTGCTGAACAACAGGACGCCGTGCACTCCCGCCGGGTCGCCTTCGGCCGTCCGACGCTCCCGGAGTCCCATCGAGAGGTCGAACTTCGCCGAGCCCGTGGTGGCCGCGCGGGACGACGCGGTGAGACCAGGAAGGTCCACCGCGTACTGCGGATCGTCGCGCTCGAACGTGAGCATCACCTGGAACAGCGGGTGCCGGGCCAGCGAACGACGCGGGTTGAGCACCTCGACCAAGCGCTCGTAGGGCACGTCCTGGTGGGCGTAGGCCGCGAGCGAGACCTCCCGCACCCGCGCGAGCAGTTCCGCGCAGCTCGGTCGGCCGGACAGGTCGTGCCGCAGCACCAACGAGTTCACGAACAGTCCGACCAGGTCCTCGACCGCCTCCTCCGACCGCCCGGCGACCGGTGTCCCGATCGGGATGTCGGTGCCCGCACCGAGCCGGTGCAGCGTCGCCGCGAGAGCCGCCTGCGCGACCATGAACACGCTCGCTCCGTGCTCACGGCCCCACCCTTCGAGTTCGCGGTGCAGGCCGGAGGGGATCTCGAACTCCACCTGGTCACCCCGGTGCGAGGGCTCCGCGCGTCGCGCCCGGTCGAACGGCAGCGGCAGTTCCTCCGGTACGCCGTCGAGTCGTGATCGCCAGTAGTCGAGCTGCGCTCCCGCGAGGCCGGCCTGCTCGCCCTCGTCTCCCAGCAGCGCGCGCTGCCACAGCACGTAATCCGAGTACTGGGCCGGAAGCGGCGACAGCCGCGGCGGCGTCCCCGCGCAGCGCGCCGCGTACGCCGCGCTGAGGTCGCGGGCCAACACCGACACCGACCACCCATCAGCGGCGATGTGGTGGACCAGCACCAGCAGGACGTGCTCGTCCCGGGCTCGTTCGAACAGCCGGACCCGCAGGGGTGGCTCGTTCTCCAGGTCGAAACGGTGCAGCGCGTCCGCCTCGACCGCGGATTCCCACGCCGTGCCGCGTGCCTCCACGACGCGGAAGTCCACCGGCGTGGACGGTGGCAGGACGATCTGGTGCGCCCCTTCCTCGTCCTGGGCGACGACGGTGCGCAGCGACTCGTGCCTGACGACCACATCGGACAGTGCGGCGGCCAGCGCGTCGCGGTCCAGGTTCCCCGACAGGTCCAGCACGAGCGGCAGGTTGTAGGTCGCGGAGGGTCCCCGGAGGCGGTGCAGGAACCACAGCCGTTCCTGGGCGAACGACAGTGGAACCCGGTCGGGTCGTACGGCCTCCGCCGTCAGCGCGGGCCGAGCCTCGTCGTCCGGGTTCAGGGCGCGCGACAGTCCTTCGACCGTCGGGTGCTCGAACACCCGACGCACCGCGACCTCCGATCCGAACGCGGTGCGGATCCGGCTCGTCAGGCGGGTCACGAGCAGTGAATGACCGCCGAGCGCGAAGAAGTCGTCGTCGATGCCGACCGATGCGACACCCAGCACCTCTGCGAACAGGGCGCAGAGCATCTCCTCCCCGGGGTTCCTCGGTCGCCGGGTCTCGGGAGCGTGCTCCGGTTCCGGTGCGGGCAGAGCCGCCCGGTCGAGCTTCCCGTTCGGCGTCAGCGGAAGCGCGTCGAGCGGGATGAGGCTGACCGGAACCATGTACGCCGGAAGGTGTTGCGCCGCGTGCGCGCGGATCTCGGCCGTGGAGGCTGTGGCCACGACGTAACCGACGAGCTTTCGATCACCCGGCCGGTCCTCCCGGACCACCACCGCCGCCTGGGCGACGGCGGGATGTCTCGACAGCTCCGCGGCGATCTCCTCGGGCTCGATCCGGAAGCCCCGCAGCTTGACCTGGTCGTCGGTGCGGCCGAGGTGCTCCAGCCCGCCGCGAGCCCGCCAGCGGGCGAGATCCCCGGTGCGGTACATCCGCTCGCCCGGTCCGCCGAACGGGCATGCCACGAACCGCTCGGAGGTCAGATCCGGGCGGGCCAGATATCCCCGGGCCAGGCCCGCTCCGGCCACGTACAGCTCTCCCGGCACCCCGGGCGGGACCGGCCGCAGGTGCGCGTCGAGGACGTACACCCGGGTGTTCGCGATGGGCAGGCCGATACCCGGCTCCGGGTCGTCACCGGTCAGCATGGCCGACGTCGACCAGACCGTCGTCTCCGTCGGACCGTAGAGGTTCGTCACCGACGGCGCGTGTGCGTTCAGCGCGCGTGCGAGGTCTCCGGGCAGTGGTTCGCCACCGACCAGGACGCGCACCGAGCGCAGAGCGTCGGCGGCACCGCCGCCGACCACCTCGCGCCACAGGCTCGGTGTCGCCTGCATGACGGTGATGCCCGCCGACTCGACCAAGGCGCGGAGCCGCTCCGGGTCGCGGACGTCCTCGCGGGAAGCCAGCACGACGCGGCCACCCGACAGCAGTGGCGCGAGCAGTTCCAGTGCCGCGATGTCGAAGGCGACCGTGGTGACCGCGAGCAACCGGTCCGATGCCGACAACTCGACCGTGCGCGTCATGTCGGCCAGGAAGTTCGCCAGCGCGCGCCGTCCGACCACCACGCCCTTCGGGCGTCCGGTCGAGCCGGACGTGTGGATCACGTAGGCCGGATGATGGCCGCGTGCTCGCGTGCCCGGATCGGTCTCCGCTTCTGCTCTCAGCAGCGCTCTCGTGTCCTCCTCGTCGAGCAGCAGGACGGGTCGCCCCGAGGGGAGGTTCCGCGCCGTCTCCCGCATGGTGAGAACGCACCGGGGTTCGGTGCCGGCCAGCACCGTGCGCATCCGTCCGGCGGGATGCTCCGGGTCGAGCGGGACGTAAGCGGCTCCGGTTTTCACCACCGCGAGCATCGCCACGAGCAGACCCACGTCACGCGGCAAGGCGAGCGCGATCAACTCCTCTGGACCCGCGCCGTACCTGAGCAGGTGGTGTGCGAGCTGATTCGCGCGTGCGTCGAGTTCGGCGTAGGAGAGCACCACGTCGTCCTGCTGCACCGCGGGCGCCGTAGGGCATCGGCGTGCCCTGTCCTCGAAGAGCCCGACGATCGACTCGTCGTCCACCGGTCGAGCCGTGTCGTTCGGCTCATCGAGCAGCGCGCGGCGTTCCTGGTCGTCCAGCAGGTCGAGGGTGCTGACCCGACGGCGCGGGTCCTCGACGGCGAGGGCGAGCACTCGGACGAGCTGGCGGGCCAGCCGCTGGACCGTCTCCTGGTCGAACAGGTCGGTGCTGAACTCGATCGTACCGTCCACACCGGACGGACGCGGGCCGCCGCGGCGTCGCAGGGTGAACGCCAGGTCCACCCGGGACGTCGAGGTCGAAGCCGGGTGCGGAGTGCAGTCCAGCTCGGGCAGGTCGGGCGCGATCGCGTCACCGTCCGGCGCCAGCGCCAGCAGCACCTGGAACAGCGGGTGCCGGGACAGCGACCGCTCGGGCCGTACCGAGTCCACCACTCGTTCGAATGGAACGTCCTCGTTCGCGAACGCCGACAGGTTCGTGTGGCGCACCCGGTGGAGCACTTCCGCGAACTCGGGGTCGCCGGACAGATCCGCGCGCAGCACCAGCGTGTTCACGAAGAACCCGACGGTGTCCGCCACGGCGTCGTCGGGTCGACCGGCGACCGCCACCCCCAGCGGCAGGTCGTCGCCGGCTCCGAGCCGTGCGAGCAGGCAACCCAGCCCGGCCTGCACGACCATGAACAGGCTCGTCCCGCTGGCGCGGGCGAGATCTTCGAGTCGCTGGTGCAACGCGGCGTCCAGACCGAACCGCACGTGATCGCCGCGGAAGCTCGCCACGGCGGGCCGACGACGATCCGTGGGCAGCGCCAGCTCTGCCGGCGACCCGTCCAGTGTGGTCCGCCAGAACTCGAGCTGCTCGGCTAGCGGACTGACCGGATCGTCTTCGTCGCCGAGGAATTCCCGTTGCCAGAGCGCGTAGTCCGCGTACTGCACGGGGATCGGCGACCAGTCGGGCACCGCACCCGCACGACGCGCCGCGTACGCCCGGCCGAGGTCGCGGGCGAGCACCGTGATGGACCGACCGTCGGCCGCGACGTGGTGCGTGAGGAGGAGCAGCACGTGGTCGTCCGGTCCGAGTTCGAACAGCGTGCACCGCAGCGGGGGCTCGTGTGCGAGGTCGAAGGGCGTTGCCGACGCGGCGGCGAGGTGCTCGTCCACGTCAGCCGGATCCGCCGTCACCACCGGGAGCTCCACGTCGACGTCGTCGCGGACCACCTGGTGCGCTCCGGCGTCGTCCTCGGCGAAAACGGTGCGCAAGACCTCGTGCCTGGCGGCCAGGTCGGACAGCGCCGAGCGCAGCGCCGCCCGGTCGAGCGACCCGGACAGCCGCAGAGCCAGCGGCATGTTGTACGTCGCGTCGGGTTCGAAGCGATTGAGGAACCACAGCCGCTGCTGGCCGAACGACAGCGGCACCCGTTCAGGCCGGGGGACGGGCGTCATCACCGGTCGCGCGCGACGCGTTCGATCCAGCGCCTTGGCGAGCGCCGCCACCGTCGGGTGGTCGAAGACCTGGCGGACGGTCAGCTCGACGCCCAACGCGGCGCGGGCTTTGCTCACCAGGGCGGTCGCCAGGAGCGAATGTCCGCCCAGCCGGAAGAAGTCGTCGTCCACGCCCACCTGATCGGCACCGACGACCTCGGCGAACATGCCGCAGAGGATCTCCTCGGTCGGGCTGCTGGGCTCCCGTGCCTGCCCGTGTGCGTGCTCGGGTGCGGGAAGCGCGGCGCGGTCGACCTTCCCGTTCGGCGTCAGCGGAATCTCGTCCAGGACCACCCACTCCGACGGGACCATGTACTGCGGCAACGCCGAGCGCACGTGTTCGCGCAGGGCGTCCGGCCGGACACCCTCGTCCACCACGACGTAGGCGACGAGCCGCTGATCACCCGGGGTGTCCTCCCGGACGACCACCGTCGCCTGCTCCACGGCGGAGTTCCTCGTCAGCGCGGCTTCCACTTCGCCGAGTTCGATCCGGTGCCCGCGCACCTTGACCTGGTCGTCGACCCGGCCGAGGTAGTCCAGCTCGCCGTCACTTCGCCAGCGGACGAGGTCGCCGGTTCGGTACATGCGGTTCCCCGCGCCGCCGAACGGGTCGGCCACGAACCGTTCGGACGTCAAGCCGGCACGATGCAGATAACCGCGCGCGAGCTGCTCGCCTGCCAGGTACAGCTCACCCGGGGCACCGGGAGCCACCGGGCGCAGGGCGCCGTCGAGCACGTACGCCCGGGTGTTCCACACTGGACGTCCGATGGGAACGGGCCCGCGCGGGTCCTCCGCACCCGGTTCGAGCCGGTGCA
This sequence comes from Saccharopolyspora sp. 6M, assembly GCF_020176775.1. Classification (NCBI taxonomy): domain Bacteria; kingdom Bacillati; phylum Actinomycetota; class Actinomycetes; order Pseudonocardiales; family Pseudonocardiaceae; genus Saccharopolyspora; species Saccharopolyspora sp. 6M. Next base: position 89,221 of record NZ_JAIUJZ010000014.1, on the reverse strand, counting down.
CGATCGTGCCGACCGTGGCCTCGGTGGGGCCGTATTCGTTGATCAGCGTGGTGCCGGGGTTCCTCCGCCGCCACGCTGCCGCGTTCGCACCGGTGAGCGCCTCACCACCGACGACGAGTTGGCCCGTCGGATTGACGTTGTCGGGCAGCGTGTTCAGCAGCGGGAGGTGCGCGGGTGTGGCTTTGAGGAACGTCGGCCTGCCGAGTCCCGCCACGTGCTCGGCGCTTCCGGTCAGCTCGGCGATCTCCACCTGACCACCGCAGGTCAGCGGTGCGAACAGCGACGTCACGGTGAGGTCGAAAGCCACCGACGAGTGCAGCAACGTGCGCCCGGAGACGCCGGGGTACTGGTCCCGGACGTAGCTCAGGTAGTGGCCGAGCGCGCGGTGCTCGACCACGACGCCCTTGGGGTGGCCGGTCGAACCCGAGGTGTAGATGACGTAAGCCGCGTCAGCGGGCCGCAGCTGCGCACCACGATCCCCGGCGGAGTGATCGCTGAGGTGTCCACCGACGTCGTCCCACGACACCACCCGGTCACCGATGCTCTTCGGCGCCAGGCCGGTGCCCGCCAGCACCAGCACCGGGTCCGCGTCGGCGACCAGGTGTTCGACGCGCTCGGCGGGATGCTCCGGATCGATCGGAAGGTACGCGGCTCCGGACTTGAGCACCGCGAGAAGGCAGACGAGCAGTTCCGGGCTGCGCGGGAGCAGGACCGCCACGATCGTTCCCGGACCCGCTCCCCGGTCGGTCAGCGAGTGGGACAACCGGTTGGCCCGCGCGTTGAGTTCGGCGTAGGACAGTTCGGTGTCGTCGCTGACGATCGCGGGCGCGTCCGGGGTGCTCCTCGCTTGTGCCTCGATCAACTCCGGCACCGAGACCCGGCCGACGGGGCGATCGGTGTCGTTGTGCTCGGTGAGGACCCGGTGCCGCTCCCCCGCGTCGAGCAGGTCGACGGCGCCGACGAGTTGCCGAGGATCGTCGGTGATCGCGGCCAGCACCCGCACCGTGCGGCGCAGGATCGCTTCGGCCTGCTCCCGGTCGACCAGGTCGGGACGGTGGTCCAGCTTCAGGCGCAGGATGTGCCCCGGGCCGACGACGAGGGCGAGCGGGTAGTGCGTGGCGTCGCTGCTGCGTGCTCCGGTGAGCCCGAACTCGCGGGCGGTGGACGAATCACCCTCCCCGCTGAGGGGGTAGTTCTGGAAGGTGCACACCGTGTCGAACAGTTCGCCCACGCCGATCCAGCGCTGGATCTCCGACAAGCCGACGTGCTGGTGCGGCAACAGCACACCGTGCTCGGCCTGGACCTGTCGCAACAGTTCCACGAGGGTCTGATCGGGCCGCGTACGAACGCATCGGGGCACGGTGTTGACGAACATGCCGATCATGCGCTCCACCCCGTCCAGCTCGGGCGGGCGACCGGAGACCGTGTTGCCGACGACGACGGTGTCCCTGCCGGATTGGTGACCGACGACCAGCGCCCACGCGGTGAGGACGACGGTGTTCAAGGTCAGGCCGAGCTCCCGCGTCCGCTGGACGAGCCGTTCGGTCTCGTCCTCGGACAGCTCCGCGTGGACCTGCTCCGGCACGACCGGGTCGGTGGCGGCGGGTACGACCGCCGTGGATTCGTCGACACCGCCGAGCGCACGACGCCATGCCTGTTCGTCCGCCGCCGGGTCCTGGGCGGCGATCCATTCGAGGTAGTCCCGGTACGGCCGCGCCGGCGGCAGGGTGTCGGTCGCACCGGACTCGATCGTGAGCAGTTCGTGCACGAGGATCGGCAGCGACCACCCGTCGAGCAGGACGTGGTGGTAGGTCAGGATCAGCCGGAACCTGCCGGGGCCGAGGACGACCGCGGTGAAGCGCAGCAGCGGCGGGCTTCCGAGGTCGAAGCCTCGCGCGTGGTCCTCGGCGGCGACCCGGTCCGCTGCTGCTTCGCGCTCGTCGGCCGACGACGCTCCGCCCGTCAGATCGACCAGGTGCCACGCCGCCGGTACCGAGCGGAGGACGAGCTGCGCCCACTGGCCCGACTTGCGTTGCCGGAAGCAGCTCCGCAGGGCGGTGTGCCGGTCCAGGAGCGCCTGCGCGGCGGCGTGCAGGCATTCGATGTCGACCTGGTCTCGTTCGAACTCCAGCACGGACTGTCCGATGTAGACGTCCGTGCCGTTCGGGTCGTAGACGTGGTGGAACAGCAGGCCTTCCTGGAGCGGCGAAAGTGCGAGAATGTCTTCGATCAGTTTCGAGCGGATCACGTCAGCTCCCCCAGCCGGCTTGCAGTTCGGACTCGAACTCATCGATCTCGTCCTGGTCGATCGCGTTCAGGCCCACGTCGGACGGGGTCACGCCCCGGTCGCCGACCCGGTCCACATGCGACACCAGGCCTTCGAGCACCCGGAACCAGAGGTCCGCGATCGTTCGCACGGACTCCTCGCCGAGCAGGCCCCCTGCCCAGTTCCAGCTCGCGACCAGGCGGGAGCCGTCCTCGCCGTCGACCACACCGGCGTTGAGCTCGATCACGTGCGGCAGCGGCAGATCAGGATGCTGGTCCGGCCCGGTGTCGAGACCGAGCTCCATCCCCCACTCGACCGGACCAGGCGCGTCGAAGCGGCCGAGGTAGTTGAACGCCACCTGCGGTGCACGGCCCCGCGCCAGCGCAGGCCCGGTCTCGGCATCGAGGTGGCGGAGCAGTCCGTACCCCATGCCCCGGTCGGGGAACCCGCGAAGTTGCTCCTTGATCCGGCGCACCGCGGTAGCCGCGGACGCGCCACCGGCGAGCAGGTCCGCGCGATCGACCTCACCCGGGTCGAGGCGGACCGGGTGCAGATCGGTGAACCACCCCACGGTCCGGGAGAGGTCCGCATCGCCGACGACGTCCTCCTGGCGACCGTGCCCTTCCACGTCGAGCAGGAGCACCGACCCACCGCCGCGGGCCGCGTCCGCTCGCCAGGCGGTCACGGCGACCGCGAGCGCGGTGAGCAGCACGTCGTCGACGCCCGCCCGGAACGCCGCCGGAGCGGAGGCCAGCGCGGCTCCGGTCACCTCCGGCCCGAGAGTGCTCCGCCAGCGCCGTACCGTGCCGTAGGTGTCCCGCGCGGGGTCCAAGGCCCGTGAACCGAGCAGCGGGTCCGGGGTGTCCACCACGTCGGACCAGAACGCGGTCTCCGAGCGACGCACCGGCAGCGTCGCGATCTCAGTGAGCCGCCGCGCCCAGGACCGCAGTGAAGTACCCACCGGGAGCAGCACCGGCCGCTCACCCCGCGCGGAGGCCGCGTACGCCTCGGCCAGGTCACCGAGCAGGATGCGCCAGGAAACACCGTCCACCGCGAGGTGGTGCGCCACGATCAGCAGCCGGCCTGGCTCGTCGCGGCCGTGGTCGAGCCACACCACCGCGACCATCGCCGCGGCTTCGGGATCGATCCGCTCGCGGGCCAGCACCGCTTGCTCCCGCACCGCCGCCCCACGTCCGTCCGAGTCCTCGGTGGACACGTCGACCCGGCGGACGCACTCGGCGGCCACGACCGCTCCGGTGGGAGGAACGTCCATCTCCGCACCCTCGCCGGTTCCCGTCAGCGTCATCCGCAGGGCGTCGTGCCGATCGAGCAGCACCTGCCACGTGTCGATCAGCGCGTCGAGGTCCAGGTCCGCGGGGACGGTCACGACCTGCGTCTGCGTGAAGTGCTCGATCGGGCCACCGCGGTCGAGGAACCACCGGGCGATGGGGAGCACCGGCGCGGTGCCTACCGCGTCCTCGCCGTCGACCGCCACGGCACGGGCGTCGGTGACCACGCTCGCGAGCGAAGCGGCGGTCTGGTGCTCGAACACCTGCCGCAGCGTGATCGAGAGGCCCTCGCGGCGCGCCCGGCTGACGAGTTCGATGGACAGGATGCTGTCGCCGCCCAAGGCGAAGAACTCGTCGTCCGGCCGGACGTCCTCACGATGCAGGACCTCGGTGAACAGCCCGCGCAACACGTCCTCGACGCGCCCACCGGACGACCCGGCACCAGCGACCTCGGTACCGCGGTCCACGTCGACGGCGTCGGGTGACCCGAGTGCCTCGACCGCACCGCGACGGGTGCGGCGAACGCGGACGCCGGTGGGGTGCAGCACGTCGTGGACGAGTCCGGTCGGAGCCGCGACCGCCGCTGCCGGGGCGAGCGCCAGGCGCTCGACGCCGCTGCCGGCCACGTGCAGTTCGCCGGCGACTCCCGTGGGCGCGAGGCGCCCTTCCGAATCGAGCACGAAGTAGTGCAGCAGCGGGGCGGCCTCCGACCAACCCAACGAGTCGACGACGGGACGCCATTCCTCGCCGAACTCTCCGTGGAGCAGGGCCTCCTGCTCGTCCGGCAGGAACACGTCGAGGTCGGACACCCGACGTCGCGCGTCGCGCACGACGGCGTCGAGCAGGATTTCGAAGCGCCGCGCGATGGTTCTCGCGGTCTCCTCGTCGAACAGGTCGTCGCTGTAGTGCAGGACGCCGGCGAGTCCGCCCGGTGAGCCGTCCTCGGCGCGAGCGCTGCGCACGGTGAAACCGAGGTCGAACTTCACCGAACCGGTGTCGGTGGGCTGGGGTGACACGCGGAGGCCGTGCATTCCGTGCGCCGCGTCGAGGGCGGTCTGCTGATCGTCGTCGTCGAAGGTGAGCATGACTTGGAACAACGGATGCCGCGACAACGAACGCTGCGGATTCACCACCTCCACCACACGCTCAAAAGGCACATCCTGATGCGCGAACGCACCCAAATCCACCTCACGAACACGACCCACCACATCCACAAAAGACGGATCCCCCGACACATCCACCCGCAACACCAACGTATTCACGAAAAACCCGACAACACCCCCCACCGCCTCATCAACACGACCCGCCACCGGAGACCCCACCGGAACATCAACACCCCCACCCAACCGCGACAACAACACCACTAACGCCGCCTGCACCACCATGAACACACTCGCATCCACAGACCGCGCCAACCCCACCACACCAGCATGAACACCCGCAGAAACCCCGAACTCCACAGACCCGCCCACACCAGACGACACCACCGGACGCACCCGATCCACCGGCAACACCAACTCACCCGGCACACCCGACAACACATCCGACCAATAACCCAACTGCCCCGCAATCACACTCCCCGCATCACCCTCAACACCCAAAAACCCCCGCTGCCACAACGCAAAATCCACATACTGAACACCCAACACACCCCACCCAGGCACACCCCCGCACACCCGAGCCGAATACGCACACCCCACATCCCCCGCCAACACACCCAACGACCAACCATCCGACACCACGTGATGCACCAACAACAACAACACGTGCTCGTCCGGTCCGACGCGGTACAAGGTCATGCGCAGCGGCGGTGCGGCCGACAGGTCGAAGCAGTGGCGGACCTCCTCGTCCAACAGGGCACGGAGATCCGCCTCGTCCGCGTCGACCACGGTCAGTTCCGCCGCGGCCTGCTCGGCGTCGAGGACGACCTGGAACGGGCCGTCGGCGTCCTCGGCGAACACCGTGCGAAGCGACTCGTGTCGTCCGACCACATCGGACAGTGCGGATCGGAGGGAATCGAGGTCGAGCGAACCGGAAAGCCGCATCGCCATCGGCAGGTTGTAGGCGGGTCCGGGCTGGAGCTGGTGCAGCAGCCACAGCCGCTGCTGCGCGAAGGACAGCGGAATCCGCGCCGGCCTGGGCCGTACGCGGACGACTCCGGCACGAGCGGCACCAGCGTCCTGGAGCACCTCGGCAAGGCCGGCCACGGTGGGAGTCTCGAACACCTGCCGCAGCCCGGTCTCCAGGCCGAGCAGCGAGCGGATCCGGCCGACCAGACGGGTCGCGAGCAGCGAGTGGCCGCCGAGCGCGAAGAAGTCGTCGTCGATGCTCACCCGCTCGGTACCGAGAACCTCCGCGAACAACTCGCACAACCGTTCTTCCTCGACGGTGCGCGGCGCGCGGCCTTCCGGTCGGTGTTCGCCGTCCGGTTCGGGCAGTGCCGCGCGATCCAGCTTCCCGTTCGCCGTCACCGGTAACGCGTCCAGGAGCACGACCGCCGCTGGCACCATGTGTTCCGGCAGGACCGTTCGCAAGGCGGTCCGCACGTCCTCCGGACGAGGCGCGAGGTCGGGGTCGACGGCTACCACGTACGCGACCAGCCGGTCCTCGCCATGCACGTCGGGACGCGCGACGACCACCGCCGACGACACGTCACGGTTCTCGCGCAGCGCGGCCTCGATCTCACCCGGCTCGACCCGCATTCCGCGAACCTTCACCTGGTCGTCAGCACGTCCCAGGAACTCCAGGTACCCGCCCGAGGTCCACCGGGCCAGGTCGCCGGTCCGGTACATCCGGTCCCCCGGGGCTCCGTGCGGATCGGCGACGAAGCGGTCAGCGGTGAGGTCGGGCCGGTCGAAGTATCCGCGCGCGAGCTGAACTCCGCAGAGGTACAGCTCGCCCGTCACGTTGCCGGCGACCAGGTCGAGCTTGTCGTCCAGCACGCGGACCACGGTGTTCCACACAGGACGACCGATCGGGACGACCGCGTCACCGCGATCCGCCTCGTACTGCCACCACGTGACGTCGACCGATGCCTCGGTCGGGCCGTACAAGTTGTCCAACCGGGTGTCCAGGACGGCCCTGCCCCTCTTCGCCAGATCGCCCGGCAACGCTTCGCCACTGCACAGGACGCGGCGCAACGTCGTGCATTCCGCGGCCTCGGGCACGTCGAGGAAGGCCGCCAGCATGGGAGGGACGAAGTGGACCGTGGTGACGCGCTCGCGCTGGATGAGGGAGGCGAGGTACGCGGGGTCGCGGTGCCCCAGGGGCGCGGCCAGCACCAGGCTCGCTCCGGTGATCAGCGGCCAGAAGAACTCCCACACCGACACGTCGAAACCTGTCGGTGTCTTCTGGAGGACCCGGTCGTCCGGCTCCAGTCCGTACTCGCCCTGCATCCAGTCGAGCCGGTTGACGATCCCCGCGTGATCGACGACCACGCCCTTCGGTCGCCCGGTCGAACCCGAGGTGTAGATGACGTAGGCCGGATTGCCCGGGAGCACGGCGTCGGATCCGATCAGGGCGAGATCGGATCCGTCGCGCTGATCGAGGTTCGCGCGGACCTCCGCCGAGTCCACGACGATGCGGGGCACCCCGCCACTCGTGGACGGGAGGAACCGTTCGGTCTCCTCGGTCGTCAGCAGGACGTCCGGACGAGCGTCGCCGAGCAGGAACGCGATGCGCTCCGCGGGATGGTCCGGGTCGATCGGTACGTAGGCCGCGCCGGACTTCAGCGCGGCGAGGAGGCCGACGACCAGCTCCGGAGAACGCGGCACGGCCACCGCGACCCGCTGCTCCGGTCCCGCTCCGCGTTCGACCAGCAGCCGTGCGAGCCGGTTCGCACGCTCGTTGACCTCCTGGTAGGACAGGTCGACCCCGTCGAAGCGAACCGCGACGCGGTCGGGTGTCCGCCGCACCTGCTGCTCGAACCGCTGGGGGAGGCAGCCGCCCTCGGTGGGGTGGTCGGTGTCGTTCCAAGAACCGAGCAGGGCGCCGCGCTCCTCGTCCGTCAGCACGTCGACGGCGCTCACCGGCAGGTGCGGGTCGGCGACCACTTCTTCGAGGACCTGAACCAGGCGTTGGGTCAGTTGTTCTGCCGTGGAGCGATCGAACAGGTCGGCGCTGAACTGGAGCAGCCCCCGCATTCCGTCCGGTGATCCGTCCTGGCGCCGTCGTTCGCCGAAGCCGAACATGAGGTCGAACTTGGCGGAGCCGATGTCCACGACCTCGGCGGTCGCCCCGTGACCGAAACGGGCGGCCACCGCCTCGACCGCGCCTTCGACGGCCGTGTTGTCGAAGGTGAGCATGACTTGGAACAACGGATGCCGCGACAACGAACGCTGCGGATTCACCACCTCCACCACACGCTCAAAAGGCACATCCTGATGCGCGAACGCACCCAAATCCACCTCACGAACACGACCCACCACATCCACAAAAGACGGATCCCCCGACACATCCACCCGCAACACCAACGTATTCACGAAAAACCCGACAACACCCCCCACCGCCTCATCAACACGACCCGCCACCGGAGACCCCACCGGAACATCAACACCCCCACCCAACCGCGACAACAACACCACTAACGCCGCCTGCACCACCATGAACACACTCGCATCCACAGACCGCGCCAACCCCACCACACCAGCATGAACACCCGCAGAAACCCCGAACTCCACAGACCCGCCCACACCAGACGACACCACCGGACGCACCCGATCCACCGGCAACACCAACTCACCCGGCACACCCGACAACACATCCGACCAATAACCCAACTGCCCCGCAATCACACTCCCCGCATCACCCTCAACACCCAAAAACCCCCGCTGCCACAACGCAAAATCCACATACTGAACACCCAACACACCCCACCCAGGCACACCCCCGCACACCCGAGCCGAATACGCACACCCCACATCCCCCGCCAACACACCCAACGACCAACCATCCGACACCACGTGATGCACCAACAACAACAACACGTGCTCGGTCACGTGATTCGGGTCGTCGTCGGAATGCACGACGAAAAGAGTGGGGCGCAGGGGAATGTCGGTCGCGAGATCGAATCCGACCTGTCCGTGCGAGACGAGTTCGCCTCGCAGGTCGCTCTCGGACACCTCGACCGTGGTGAAACCGAGTCGTACCGACTCCGGTGCCAGCACGACCTGGAACGGCCCCTCGTCGTCTTCCCCGAAGACCGTTCTCAACGACTCGTGGCGTTCGACCACATCGGACAGCGCCGCTCGCATCGCCGCGTGGTCGACCGCGCCGGGGATCCGGAGCGCTACCGGCGTGTTGTACTGCGAACGCGGCCCCTCCATGCGGTTGAGGAACCACAACCGCTGCTGGGCGAACGACAGCGGTAGCCGCTCGGGACGCGGCAGGGCCACGACCGGTGGCCGGGACGACCCGGTGCTCGTCTCGATCACGGCGGCCAGGCCGGCCACGGTCGGAGCGGTGAACAACTGGCGGATCGTGACGTCCACGCCGAAGGTCGACCGGATGCGACCGGCGAGTGTCGTACCGAGCAGGGAATGACCGCCCAGATGGAAGAAGTTGTCATCGATGCCGACCTGCGGCAGCCCGAGAACGTCCGCGAACAGCTCGCACAGGAGCCCCTCCTGCGGAGTGCGCGGCCCGCGCCCGTGCGTGCGGACCACTTGCCCCGGTGCCGGCAGGGCGGCCCGATCCACCTTGCCCGCGACGGTCAACGGCATCTCGTCCAGCGGCACGAACACCGCGGGAACCATGTAGTCGGGAAGCCCGTCCTCCACGTGCGCCCGCAGGACCGCGTCCGCGACAGGCCGTTCGCACACCACGTAGGCCACCAGGCGCGTCCCGCCGGAGCCGTCCGCGCGCGGCACGACCACGACGTACCGGACGTCGCGGTGTCCCTGCAGGACGGACTCGATCTCACCCAGCTCGACCCGGAAACCGCGGATCTTGACCTGGTCGTCGGTCCGCCCTGCGAACTCCAGCTCGCCGTGCCGGTTCCACCGCACCACGTCACCGGTGCGGTACATCCGGGAGCCCGGTGCCCCGAAAGGATCAGGCACGAATCGCTCGGCGGTGAGTCCCGGCCTGTTCAGGTACCCGCGCGCGAGCCCGGAACCCGCGACGTACAGCTCTCCGTGCACGCCGATCGGCACCGGCCTCAGTCCGGTGTCCAGGACGTACACCGTGGTGTTGGTCGAAGGAACACCGATCGGAACGGGATCGGTCACCGGTTGCTCACAACGACGGCTCGACACGTCCACAGTGGTCTCGGTCGGACCGTAGGCGTTGAACAGCGTGTGGTGGCGAGCCCAGCGGGTAGCGACCTCGACGGGCAGGCTGTCGCCCGCCGACACCACGCGCAGCCCCCGGGGAACGGTTTCCGGCCGCATCACCGCCAATGCCGCCGGAGGCAGCGTGACGTGCGTGATCCGCTCGTCCTCCAGCAGCCGCCGGAGTGCGTCACCGGGGTTCCGGCTCTCCTCGGAGGGCAGCACCAGGCACGCACCCGACAAGTGCGCCATGCACATCTCGGAGACCGACGCGTCGAATCCTGGCGACGCGAACTGGAGGACCCTGCTGGATTCGTCGACTTCGAACGCGGCGATCTGGGTCCGAGCGAGGCTCGCGACGCCTTCATGAGTCACCACCACACCCTTGGGCCGACCCGTGGACCCGGAGGTGTGGATCACGTAGGCGGCGCGACCGCGCGACCGCACCCCTCCTCGCTCGGTCGCGGACAGGTCGGTCCCGGCGCACCCCGCGACGGCGGACTCGACGGCTGGGTCGTCCAACAACAGCACCGGCGACGCGGTCCTCGGAAGCAGCCGGACGTGCGCGGAGTCCGTCACCACGAGCACCGGCTCGGTGTCCTCCAGGATCAGGCCGATCCGGTCGGACGGTTGGGTGGTGTCGATCGGCGCGTAGGCTCCTCCGGCCTTCATGGCCGCGAGGAGTGCGACGACGAGTTCGGGCGAACGCGGCAAGGCGAGGGCGACGACGGAATCGGGCCGTACTCCTCGACTGACGAAGTGCCGCGCCAGGCGGTTCGCTCGCGCGTTGAGGTCCGCGTAGGACAGTTCGCCGTCCCACCACCTGAGGGCGGTCGCCGAGGGGGTTTCGGCCGCCTGCCGTTCGAACAGCTCGGGCCAGGTTCCCTCCGCTTCGTCCCGGGAACCGTTCCACTCCACGAGGGTCCGCTGCCGCTCACCGGGTATGAGGACGTCCAGCGTCGAGAGCGTGCGGTTCGGCTCGGCGATGACGTGTTCCAGCACGTGCTGGAGTCGTGCGGCGATGAGCAGCGCCGTCTCGGGGTCGAAGAGATCGCTGCTGTAACGCACCCCGCCTTCCAGACCCGCCGCCGCGCCGTCCGGCGAGAACGTCTCCCCGAGGTCGATCGACAGGTCGAACTCCGCGCCCCCGGTATCGGTGTCGAGCAACTCCACCTGCACCCCGGGTGCCGCATTCACCGCGTCGAGCCCGTCCTGGCGAAAGGTGTTCTGCCAGCTCAACATCACCTGGAACAGCGGGTGGCGCGACAGCGAGCGCGTCGGTTGCAGTGCCTCCACCAACCGCTCGAACGGAACGTCCTGGTGCGCGTAGGCCGCCAGGTTCGTGTTCCGAATCCGGTCGAGCAGGTCGAGGAATTCGGGGTCGCCGGAGGTGTCGGTCCGCAGGACCAGGGTGTTGACGAAGACACCGACGAGTTCGTCGACGGCACCGTGCGTCCGTCCGGCGATCGGGATGCCGATCGGGAGGTCCGTGCCCGCCCCCATCCGCGACAGCAACGCCGCGAAAGCGGCTTGCACGACCATGAAGACACTCGTGCGGCTCTGCCTCGCCAGGGCGCGGACACCCTCGTGCACCGCGGCCGGGATCTCGAACTCCAGGCGCCGGCCCTGATGGGAGGCGACGGCGGGGCGCGGCCGGTCTGCCGGGAGCGGCAACTCGTCGGGGGCGTCCCGGAGCTCCTCGCGCCAGAACGCCATCTGTCGAGCGAGGACGCTGCCGGGATCGTTCTCCGAACCGAGAACCTCCCGCTGCCACAGGGAGAAGTCGGCGTATTGCACGGCCAGCGCCTGCCAACGGGGCGCACGTCCGTCGCGCCGGTCGGTGTAGGCGATGGTGAGGTCGTGCACCAGGCGTTGCATGGACCAGCCGTCACCCGCGACGTGGTGGACGACGAGCAGCAACACGTGCTCGGCCGGAGCGTCGACCACGTCGAACAGCCGCGCGCGCAGCGGAGGGTCGACCGTGAGATCGAAGTGCTCGCGCACCGCGCGCACGAGCTCCTCGTCGAGGTCGTTCCGGTCGACGCGCACCACCGGCAGAGCCGTCGCGGACTCGGCGACCGGGAGCACGATCTGGTGCAGTCCGTCGTCGTCTTCCGCGAACACGGTGCGCAACGTCTCGTGCCTTGCCACCACATCGGACAGCGCACGGTGGAGCGCCGGAACGTCGAGGTCACCGGTCAGACGTAGTGGCACGGGAATGTTGTAGGTCGCACTGCCGCCGTCGAGGCTGTCGAGGAACCACCAGCGGTGCTGGGCGTACGAGACCGGCACCCGATCCGGGCGTCCCCGCTTGTCGAGCGGTGGCAGCTCGCCGATCCGTTCCGCCCCGCCGATCAGCGCTGCGAGGTCGGCCACCGTCGGCGACTCGAAGAGCTGCCGGATCGGCAGGTCCACCCCGAAGGTGGCCCGGACCCGCGCGACCAGTTTCGTCGCGAGCAGCGAATGCCCGCCGAGGGCGAAGAAGTCGTCGTCGATGCTCACGCCGGTCACATCGAGAACGTCCGCGAACAGCCCGCACAACAGCTCGTCCTCGGGGCCGCGCGGACCACGGCCGGCCGGTCGCGTGGTCGTCGTGGGCTGCGGAAGCGCCTTGCGGTCGACCTTGCCGTTGGCGTTCAACGGCAGCGCGGCTAGGACCGTCACGATGGGAACCATGTACTCCGGCAGCACCCGCCGGAGGTGTTCCCGCACCTCGTGGGCCGTCTCCGCTCCGGTGTCGGCCACCACGTACGCGACCAGGCGCTGGTCGCCGGGCTGGTCCTCGCGCAGCAGCACCACCGCCTGGCCCACACCGGGGTGGCGCAGCAGCGCCGATTCGATCTCGCCCAGTTCGATGCGGAATCCACGCACCTTCACCTGCGAGTCGGCACGGCCGACGAACTCCAGCTCCCCGCGTTCGTTCCAGCGCACCAGGTCGCCGGTGCGGTACATCCGCGAACCGGCGGGACCGTGGGGGTCCGCGACGAACCGTTCCGACGTGAGGGCCGGCCGCTTCCAGTAACCCCGCGCGAGCACGGAACCGGCGACGTACAGCTCCCCCGCCGTGCCCTGGAGCACCGGGCGCAGGCTGCCGTCGAGAACGTAGGCACGGCTGTTCGGGAACGGGCGTCCGATCGGCACCGCACCGGACGGCGTCGGCACTCCCGGTTCGAGCCGGTGCTCGGTGACGTTGACCGTCGCCTCGGTGGGTCCGTAGGCGTTGCACACCGTCACGTCGGGGAACCGCGACCGCCACGAGTCCAGCGCACCACCGAACAGGGCCTCGCCGCCCAGGATCAGGCATCCGCTCGGGGAAGCCTGGTCCGGCAACGCCTCCAGCATCTCCAGGTGGCTCGGCGTCGCCTTCAGCAATGCCGGCCGTCCCGCCGCGCGCACCTCGGACTCGGTCAAGTCCGCCAGGCGCACGCATCCGCCGCTCACCAGCGGGGTGAACAGCGCGGTGACCGTGAGGTCGAAGGCGAGCGGAGAGTGCAGCAAGGAGGACTCGCCCGCGCCGGGGTAGGCCGTGCGAGCACGCGCCAGGTACCCGGCCACCGACCGGTGCTCGACGACTACGCCCTTGGGATGCCCGGTGGATCCCGACGTGTAGATGACGTAGGCGGGGTGCCGCGGGCTGATCGGGCTGAGGCGATCAGCGTCCGAAAGGGCGTACGACGGCAGTGCCGCGAATTCCGGGGCGGCGAGCGCTTCGGCGAGGACGGCGACCTCGGCGTCCCCGGTGGACACCGAGCCCGCCGCCTCGTCGGAGGTGAGGATCAGCGCCGGGGAGCAATCGTCGATCACGTACCGGATCCGCTCGGCCGGATGGTCCTGGTCGACGGGCACGTACGCGGCGCCCGACTTCAGCACGGCCAGCATCGCGGCGACCGCCTCCACCGAGCGCGGCAGCACGAGCGCGACGAACGATCCCGCGCCGACGCCACGAGCACGCAGATACCGGGCGAGCCGGTTCGCGACGGCGTCCAAGTCCCGATAGGACATCCGCGCGTCGGACGACCACAGCGCGAGCGCATCGGGAGTGTCCCGCGCCTGCCGGGCGAACAGGTCCGGGAGCAGGACCGCGGCACCGTCGTCGGTCTCGCCCGAGCCGAGTTCGAGTGCGGCGCGACGACGATCGTCGTCCGGTCCGGGCAACCCGCCGATCGGCTCGTCCACCGCGGACAGAAGTGTGCGGAGGAAGCTCAGGAAACCATCCCGGTGTGCGCGCACGGCATCGCCGTCGAGCACGTGCGGGTTGCCGTCGAAGTCGACTCGGACACCGCTCGAACCGTCGGCGGTTCCGTAGGCGTGCACCGACACGTCGCGCACCCGGCCGGTGGACAGCTGCCGCGCGACCACCTCGTGCCCGTCGAACTGAACGGTCTGGTCGAAGGTGACGACGTTGACCACCGGACTCGCCGACGCCCCGGAGCGACCTCGCCGGAGTTCGGTGTGCAGGTCCTCGCCTCGGTACCGCTGGTGCGTGATCGCGCGCAGCACCTGCCGGGCGGTGTCCCCGACCAGTTCCCCGAATCGTCGCCACGGGCCGACCGGCACGCGCAGCGGAAGTTCGTTGGACATCATCGCGGGCGTGGTCATCGCGGCCGGTGTCGTCCGCGCCGACAGCGGCAGTCCTAGCACCACGTCCTCGGCACCGGTGCTTCGGTGCACGTAGGCGGCCATCGCCGCGAAGAAGACCACGGGCCACCGCGTCCTGGCCGCACGCGCCACCGCCAGCATGGCCTCGACATCGACTCGGTCGAGCCACACGGTGTCGGTGAGTTCGCCGTGGGCCGGAGGTGCCGAGCCGTCGTCGAAGACGGCCGGAATCGGCTCGTCGGCGAAGGCACCGCGCCAGTACTCGCGGTCGCGGTCGTGCCGGGGCGAGGCGCGGTACGCCTCTTCTTCCGCGAGCAGCTCCGCCCACTCACCGAACGGTGCGACCGCCGGCTCCACGTCGGGCGAGCCGTCGGCGAACGAAGTGTAGAGGTCCGCGATGCGACGGCAGTGCAATGTCTGCCCCCACCCGTCGATCAGGATGTGGTGGTAGCGGAAGTACAGGAATTCCCGCCCGGGCGCACGGAGCAGCGCGTGTGCGAACAACGCGCCGTGCTCCCAGTCCTGGGGCGCGCGAACCTCGGCACGCATCCACTCGAGGCACTCCGCCACCGATTCGCAGTCGACGACCGTCAACGTGGCCGTCATGGCGCGCGGCACCTGGCGCACGCCGTCCACATCGGACTCGAACCGCATCCGCAGCGCGCAGGTCTCCTCCACCGCCCGGGTGACGGCTCGTCGCAGGCGATCGGCGTCGAGCGCGCCTTCGATCTCGAAGTACACGGCGCAGTGGTAGAGCGACGTCTCCGGTTGTAGTTGCTGGGCGACCCACACGCCCTGCTGCGCGGCCGACAACGCGAACCCGGCCTCGGACTTCGGCACCGTGCACTCTCCTCGGATGGAACGGGTGGGCGCGCCCACGGTCTTGGCTCGGCTTCAGCGGGGGTTTGCGCCGAGTTCCGCCAGATGGCTCGCGAGGGCGGCGACGGACGGGTGTTCCCAGGCGACGGCGGGGTCGAGCACGAGGTCCCAACCGTCCTCGATCTCCGCGACCAGCGCCGCTGCCCGGACGGAATCCAGCCCGTAATCACCGAGCTCCGCCTCGACCGCGATCTCGGACGGCGGCCGGTCCAGGAGTGCGGCCACGCGTTCGGCCAGCCACGCCTGGAGTTGCGCTCGACTCGTGTTCATCCGGCTACCGCCGTCTCCGCCGTGTGCTCGGGTGCCCGCACTGACCGGCCCGGCAGGCGCGAGTCCACTTCCGCATACCGGGCTTCGAGTTCGCCCGCGCAGAACGAGGACTTCATCTGTGCGCGCTCGATCTTGCCGCTGGTGGTCCGCCGCACCGCTCCCCTGCCCAGCAGCACCACTCCACCGACCGGAACACCGAACTCGCGGGACACCGTCCGCCTGATCGCGGTGGCGAGTTCCGCGAGGTCTCGCGGTGCCGGGTTGCCCCGCACTTCGTGCGTGATCACGACTGCCGCGTCGTCCCCGGGCACGTCGACGTCGAACACCGCGCCCACGTTGCCCAGTTCGGGATGCTGCGAGCGGACTTCCTGCTCGACGTCGTGCGGGTAGAGGTTCCGTCCACGGAGGACCAGCATCTCCTTCAACCGGCCGGTGACGTAGAGTTCGCCGTCCACCACGGTGCCGAGATCCCCGGTACGCAGGAACTCGCCGTCGCCGTCCGCGGTTGTGGCGCGGAAGGTCCGCTCGGTGGCGGCAGCGTTGTTCCAGTAGCCGTGGGCGACGCTGGCACCCCGCAGCCACAGCTCACCGATCGCGCGTTCCGGCAGGACCTCGCGACTGAGCGGATCGACGACGATCACGTCGTAGCTCTCGGCGGCGAAGCCGTTGCTGGCGAGCGCCCGGCCGGCCGCGTCTCCGGGGACCGGGGCGAACACGTGGCGGTCGAGCTCGCCGCGCGCGACCCGGGCGGTCACCGGCTCGCGAGGAGCCGAGCCGGACACGAACACCGTCGCTTCCGCGAGTCCGTAGCAGGCGCACTGCGCCTCGGCCCGGAAACCCGCGGGGGCGAACCTCTCCGCGAATTCCTCCATCGTGGACACCCGAACCGGCTCGGAGCCGTTCACGGCGTACCGCCAGCGGGACAGGTCGAGCTCCGCCACCTGGTCGTCACTGGTGCGCCGGGCGGCCAACTCGTAGCCGAAGTTCGGCGCGGGCGACCACGCCACGTCGTAGCGATCGATCATCTGGAGCCACTGGTGCGGACGTTTCAGGAAGGACGTCGGGCTCATCAGCACGCAGGTGCTCCCGAGGAACAGCGCGGGCAGGGTCTGCGCCATCAGCCCCATGTCGTGGTACTGCGGTGCCCAGCCGCCGAATCGCGTGCCGTCCTCCACCTGGAGCGTGGTGCAGAGCGCTTCGGCGTTGACGAGGAGGTTGGCGTGGCTGACCACGACGCCCTTGGGCGATCCGGTGGAGCCGGAGGTGTACTGCAACAGCGCGATGTCGTCCCGCACCGTCGCCGGGGCGGTCCAGCTCGCGGGATCGGCGATGCCGCCGGAGTCGGTGGCGAGGACGTCGATCTCGCCCAGCTGCTCGCCCGCGAAGCGTGCGACGGCGTCCAGGTTGATGAGGTCGGTCAGCACCGCGCTCACGCCCGCGTCGGAGGCGATGCCCCGAACCCGTCGCCGCTCGTGGTGGTACCGCCCCGGCAGTGGGGCGGGCACCGCGACCATTCCCGCGTAGAGGCACCCGAGGAATCCGGTGGTGAAATCGGCCGGTGGGTAGAGCAGCAAAATTCGTGACCCGACCGCGAAACGCTCCCGCAGCCACACCGCGACGGTGCGGGCGCGCTCGTCGAGCGTCGCGTAGCTGAGGTGGTCGGCCTCCCGTGCGCTCGCGTCGTGGACACGCACCACCGCGTCCTGCCCAGGGCGGGACGCGGCCTGGTGGCGAAGCAGCGCCGTCACGCTGCTCCACCGTCCGATGTCGACGACCATGCGCGGATTCCCCCTAACTTGGCGGCACGCGCTCGTGGCGGTTCCGCGGAACAAGAGAAACGGCGAGAAAACCGCGAAAACTCAGCGTGTGCCACGCCTCGCGTGACACCGCGCTGAAGCCCCCAGCTTCTCGTGGTGTGCCGCGCGTCTCCGAGCAGGTCGTCAGCGCACCGGCATGAACCGATCGGAAGCTATCCGCGCACGTGAACGCCGGTCAAGGTTCGTAAGTCAGCGCAAAAAGGAACGAACGACCGCACGGCACGGGGAGGTTCAGACCCGGCTGGATCGGACCCGATTTCGATGGCGGAGGATGCGGTGACAACGCGCCCGCGCAGTGGACCGCTCCTCCGTCACCCCGCCGGCCGGGCGGGTGGGTGGTCGGTACGGCACCTCGTCACTCCGATCCCCGAGTGGGCCCGCCGGACTCCACCGGAGTGGTCGGCAACGTCGCCTGGACGGAGAACCCGCCGTCCGGGGTCGGCCCGGTGGTGAGCGTGCCGTGCAGCAGTCCCACCCGCTCGTGCAGGCCGACCAGTCCGAGACCGCTGCCCGGCAGCCCCTCCGATACCCGTTCCGGAGCCGCGTTGCTGACACCGACCTCCACCGCGGACGTCAGGTACCGCACCGTCACCTCGGTCCTGGCGGTTCCGGCGTGCTTGTGCACGTTGGTGAGCGCTTCTTGCGCGAGCCGGTAGGCGGTGTGGTCGACCATCGCGGGCAACGCCACAGGCGTGCCTTCGCACCGATAGCGAACGTCGAGGCCAGCGGAGCGAGACCGTTCCACCAGATCCTCGATGTCCGCCACGGTGGCCTGCGGCTGCAGCTGGACCTCCGACGGGTGGAGTCGCAGCACGCCGAGCACCTCGCGGAGCTGCCCCAGCGCCTCCCGGCCGGTGCGGCGGATCAGCGCGGCCTCGTCCGCCAGCAGTTCGTTCGGCGAGTTCGCCTCGATCGCGCCCGCGTGGAGCACCATCAGCGACACCCGGTGCGCCACCACGTCGTGCATCTCGCGGGCGATGCGAGAACGCTCCTGCGCGCGGGCTTGCTCCGCGCGGGCCTCCTGCGACCGCAGAAGCTGCTGGGTGCGTTCCCGCAGCCCCTCGACGACCTGCCGTCGCGCTTTCACCCACAGTCCGATGAACAACGGCAGCACGACGAACAGGGCCACCCCGCCGAAGGAACTCTGGACCGAGTCCCACCCGACGTCCGGCCGCCCCACGCGCACGAGAGTGGGCGCCATGACCGCTGCCGTCGCCGCGACCGCGTAGGTCGCGAGCACGAACGAGCGCAGGCGCAACGCCGCCCGGAACGACGCGACGCAGAGCAACGGCCAGAGCGAGGCGATCAACCAAGTACCGAACGCGAGTGCGTACAACGGCCACGACCAGCGAGGCGCCAGCCAGGTCACGACCGCCGAGAGGGCGGCGATCAGCAGGGTCAGGGCGAGTCCCGGAATCGAGGTGAACGCGGCCGGTTCGGCTACCAGAGCTCCGGCGGGGAGGAAGGTCGCGACGAACACCGCAAGGCACACCGCTACGGCGAGCACGCGGTCGGCCGTCGACCACGACCGGTCCTTCGCATCGAGCTGCTGGGATTCCGAGCGCGCCTTGGGGTCCACGCGCCGAGCGTAACGGCCGTCCGACGTCCCCTTTCGAGGCGCGACTTTAGTTGCAGATCGTCTATCCGATCGGCCGACGGCAGCGAACTCTCCCGGGCACGACGCTGTGCGGATGACTCAAACGACCGCTGCCGTCCGTGCAGCCGGATTGACCAAGGTGTACGGCCATGCCGAGGCGCGCGTCGTGGCGCTCGACAGCGTCGACGTGGAGTTCCGCAGCGAGCAGTTCACCGCCATCATGGGACCGTCCGGGTCGGGCAAGTCGACGCTGATGCACTGCGTCGCGGGACTCGACGCCCCCAGCGACGGTGAGGTCTTCGTCGGCGGCACCGCCCTGACCGGCCTCGACGACGTCGCCCTCACCGAGCTGCGCCGGGACCGGATCGGGTTCGTGTTCCAGGCGTTCAACCTGCTCCCCACGCTGACCGCCTGGGAGAACATCACGCTCCCGCTGGACCTCGCCGGGCGCAAGCCCGACCCGCAGGTGGCCGAATCGATCATCGAGGCGATCGGCTTGCGGGACCGGCTCAGCCACCGGCCGAGCGAACTCTCCGGCGGCCAGCAACAGCGAGTGGCATGCGCCCGTGCCCTCATCACCCAGCCGGACGTGGTGTTCGCCGACGAACCGACCGGTGCGCTCGACTCCAGGTCGTCGTCGGACATCCTGTCCTTCCTCCGCCGCAGCGTGGACGACTTCGACCGCACCGTGGTCATGGTGACCCACGAGCCGATGGCCGCTACCTACGCGGACCGGGTGTTGTTCCTCGCCGACGGCCGCCTGGTGGACGAGATGTACGCACCGACCGCCGAAGGCGTGCTGGACAAGATGAAGTCTCTGGAGAAGGTCGGTCTCTGATGCTGCGAGCAATGCTGCGCGATCTCCGCGCACACCGGGGCCGCCTGGCCATGACCTTGGTCGCGATCGCGCTCGGCGTCGCGTTCGTCGTCGCGAGCTTCGTCGTCTCCGACTCCCTGGCCAAGACGCTCGCCGGGCAGACCGCCCGGGGTGGGGTCGACGTGTCGGTGCAGACCGCGTCCCAGGACCCGGATCTGACGCTCGCCGACCGCGACGCGTTGGCGGCCACGAACGGCGTCGCCGAGGCGCACGGCGTGATCGCCGGACGTGCGGGTGTGGTGGGCACCGACGGCAAGCTGGTCTCGACGGGCACGGACCTGGCGGGCACGAACTGGGACGAGACCGGCCGGTTCACCCTCGTTGACGGGCGAGGGCCGCAGCGTCCGGGCGAGGTGGCCCTCGCCGAGTCGCGCGCCGGCGAGGCACGACTCGCCCTGGGTGATCGTGCCCGGATCGTGCTCGGCGACGGCCGCATCGACGAACCCGTCGTCGTCGGGCTCTTCCAGTACTCCGCGCTGGGGCCCGATGCCGCGGGCCGCTCCGAGCACGTCCCGTCCATCGCCTACGACGGGGCGACCGCGGCGTCGCTCGTCGGGGACCGCTTCGACCGCATCGAACTCACGGGCACCCCCGGCACCGAACCCAGCACCTTGCGCCAGGCCGCCGAGCAGACCATCGGAGCCGGGCACGCCACCGACGAGTACAGCGTGTCCACCGGTGCCGAGCTGGTCACGAACGCCGAGCAGGCCGCGGACAAGACGGCGTCGGACACACTCGCGCAACTGCTGCCCTTCGCGGCGATCGCGTTGTTGGTCGGCATGTTCGTCATCACCAACACGTTCAGCCTCCTGGTCACCCAGCGAACGAGGCAGTTCGCGCTGCTCCGCGCGGTAGGTGCCCATCGCAGGCAGGTCCGGTCGAGCGTGGTGGTCGAGGCGACCGCGCTCGCGTGCGTCGGGGCGACGATCGGCACGGTGCTCGGGATCGGGCTCGGCCTGATCGTGTTCCGGTTCATGCAGCCCGAGGGCGACGTGGTCCGCTACGGAGTTCCGCTGCTCGGCGTCGGGGCGGGCTATCTGGTGGCGGTCCTGGTGACCGTCGCGGCGGCTTACGGTGCCGCCCGGCGCGCGGCGGCGGTCTCCCCGATGGCCGCCCTGCGCAACGACGTGGTCACGTCGAAAGGCCCGCACACCCGCCAGTCCATCGCCGGTGGGATCTGCGTGGTCGCGGGCCTCGTCGCGATCGTGGCCACCGCGTCTCCCGGTCTCGGCACCCTCGAACGGATGATCGCGATCGGCGGTGCCGTGCTGTGCACGGGCGGGGTACTGCTGCTGACTCCGGTCGCAGCCGGCGCGCTGCGCCCTCTCGCCACCTGGTCGCAGGGCTGGGGAGGCCCGGCGACACGGCTCGGGATGCGCAACGCGGCCCGCGACCCCCGGCGTACGGCTGCCACCGCGACCACCCTGATGGTCGGGCTCGGGCTCGTGTGCGCCTTCGCGACGCTCAGCTCCAGTCTGGCCACGATGGTGACGGCCTCGATCCGGCTGAACATCCCGGTGACCTCGACGGTGCTGGAACCGGCCGCCGGTGGCGCCGCCACCCTCGGCCCCGGCGTGGTCGGGGAGCTCAGGTCGCTGCCCGCCGTCTCCACCGTCCTCGCCAGCAGGGACACCTTCGCCGAAATCCGGCACGAGGGTGGCACCAGCGAGCGCATCGTCTCCGCGATCGACCGCGAGGGGCTGGGCGAGGTGCTCACGCCGAAGATCACCGAAGGGACCGACGACGTGTCGCGCGGTGCGATCATCGCGCAGAACGAGGCGAACATGCTCGGCCTCGAGGTCGGCGACCCGCTCGAACTGGTCGTCGAGGGAACGCCGGTGAAGACCGCGGTGGTCGGCGTCTACGACGCCACCGAAGCACAGGCGAGCATCTTCTTCGACCAGGCCCTGGCACCGCCGCACCTGCGCGACCACGTCACGACGGTCTACGCCGGCGGCCCCGACCCGCAGGCCGCACGCGAGGCCATCGCGACCGCCTTCCAGGACCGTCCCGAGATCTCGATCACCGATCGGGACGGGGTGATCGCCGACCGGGTGGAGGAGTTCCGGTACGGCCTGCTGGTCATGTACGCGATGTTCGGCGTCGCGATCGTGATCGCCGTCTTCGGCGTCGTCAACACGCTCGCGCTGTCGGTGATGGAGCGGTCCCGCGAGATCGGCGTGACCCGCGCGGTCGGAGCCGGCCGCGCCCTCGTCCGCCGTACGATCAGGGTGGAGAGCATCGTGATCTCCCTGTTCGGCGGCATCCTCGGTGTCGGTGTCGGAGTCGGTACCGGGACGGTGATGCAGCACGCGATGCTCGGGCAGGCGCTGTCCCGAGCGACGCTCCCGTGGACGCTGATCCTGCTCGCCCTGGTCGGGATCGTCATCGTCGGTGTGCTGGCCTCGCTGTGGCCCGCCCACCGGGCGGCACGCACCAACATGCTGGAGGCGATCGGGTCCGACTGACCCGCCCCGCCCGGTTCCCTCCCGTACCAGTGGGAGGGAACCTGCGCGTCGGGGTCCGGAAGCAGGTGAACAGCGCCCAGCCAGCGGGCGCCTCGCAGTCCACACAGGACTGATTTCGCCGGCGCTTAACGGATGCCCCTGAGCGATCCGAAACCGTTGCCCCGGGGCACCTCCGCTGACACACTCGCCGCACAGCGGAGCACGCTCACCCGCGCCTTTCTGGGGAATCCGCGCGACGACGCTTCGCTGCCGATGCGGGAAGGACCTCACGCGCATGGCGCCATCGAGCACGCTCAGCCTGCTCAGCCTCTACCAGCCGGACTGGGCGGCTGATCCGTACGCGCTGTACCACGCGATGCGCGAGGAAGGCCCGGTCCAGTGGGACGACTGGATGCGGAGCTGGATCGTCCTCGGTCACGCCGAGATCGCGCGGCTTTCCAAGGACGACCGGCTCTCCGGTGCGCGCATCGCAGACTTCCACGCCCAGCTCCCGGCATCGGTCCGCTCCGATATGGAGCCGCTCGCCGGCGCGCTGTCGGACATGATGCTGTTCAACGAGCCGCCGGAGCACACCCGCCTGCGCCGCATCATCAAACCGGGTCTGACCCCGAGGTTCATCCGGGAGATGCGCCCGCTGATCGCCGAGCGGGCGGAGGAACTCGTGGACGCGGTGCTCGACCAGGGGCACATGGACGTCATCGGCGACTTCTCCGAGCCGCTGTCCCGGAACGTGATCGCACACCTGGCCGGAGTGCCCGGCCACGCCACCCCGCTGCTGGAGAACTGGCAAGGCCTGCTGCACGAGTTCTTCACCCAGTCCTGCGCGGAAGTCCCCCGGGTGAACTCCCTGCGGGCCGCCTTCGACGAGCAGGCCGCGAAGCGACGTGCGGGTACCGCCGACGATCTCTTCAGCCAGGTGATCGCCGGACAGCTCGAACGCGAGACCTACACCGACGACGAGGTCTTCGCCAACTTCCTGCTGCTCATCGACGCCGGACAGGCCACCACGACCCACCTCATCGGCAACGCGGTCCTGGCGCTGCTGCGCCACCCCGATCAGCTCGCCCGGCTCCGGGCCGATCCCGACCTCTGCCAGGTCGCGGTCCACGAGTTGATGCGGTACGACAGCTCGGTGCAGTTCACCACCCGTGTCGCGCTGGAAGGCATGGAGGTCGGCGACCAGCACGTCGAGCAGGGCCAGTCCGTCACCCTGGTCCTCGGGGCGGGCAACCGCGACCCACGCCGCTACGACGACCCGGATCGTCTCGACGTCACCCGCAAAGCGACCGACCACCTGTCGTTCGGACACGGCATCCACTACTGCCTCGGGGCCTCGCTCGCGCTCGCCGAAATCGAGATCGCGCTGCGCGTCCTGTTGGAGCGGACGACCGAACTCAGGCTGCGGACCGACGACCTGGACTGGCTCGACAGCATCAACTTCCGGTTCGCCAAGGAACTGCCGGTCGAATTCAGCACATGACGTCCACGTTTCGACGCATCGTCCATGATGGACGGTTAAGTCCAGGGTGAAAGCGCCGTCTCGGGGCGGATTCCTGGCTTCAGGGCCTTGCACCGGTGCCGGAAGGTCCCGATCGTGTCGTTGGCAGGGACATCTCGACGTCCCTCGCGGTCCAGAGCGCATCCGGCCGGACCGCCGCACGACGAACGCCAGACGCTCGACCGGACAGTGGGAGGATCACCGTGACCTACCTCGGACACCCGCGGCTGAACTTCGCGGGTACGTTCCAGTCCGACGCCGCCACGGTGAACAACGCCCAGCCGTACTTCGACAACGACCTGTTCGAACCGCGCTTCCACTGGCGGATGAAGCTCCCGGACGTCAACGGGTTGTGGAACCCTGGCGGATCCAACGCGCTGCGGCTGCACGACCTGCGCATCACCAGCGCCTGCTACGCCGACGGCCGCACCCTGACGTCGAAGGCCGACGACCCCGCTCTCGAAGGAACGGTGCGGGACGACGACCTCCGCGCCAACGGGAAGTTCGTCGATCTCGACCCGGAGAACCAACTGGTCTCCGAGATCTACGGATTGCGGATGCGACTCCTGGACGCGGCGGGCGACCAACTCCTGAAAGCCGACTACGCCGTAGCGGCTATGGACGAGATGTGGATGCGGGCGACGCTGCCGTCCGGCCGCGGCGACCCGGCGGCGGTGTACCACTCGGTGCTGACCAACCTGGAGTGGGCGGACCCGCTCGAATCGGCCATCCTGCGGGAGATCCGAGACACCACCGACGACGGAACGCTCTCGATCAAGTTCAACATGGACGGTGTCGAGGACGGGATCGAGGAGTGGAGCGACGACCTCACCTACGGTCGCATGGTGGGGTCGATCGGGCCCTATCGGAGCGGGCAGCCGAAGCACTGGGCAGGCGCCCGTGTTCTGAGTCCCGTCGAAGGCGCGCCGTTCCACCATGCGCCGTGCAGAGTGGACGGTTCGGGGATCGTTTTCGTGGACCTGGGCAACAGCATCAGGGCGTCGACACGCGGTGGGCCTCTCGTCGAGCTCCCGGCGCTGAGCCTCGCCGCGCTCGACGAGAACGGCACGCCGGAGGTGCTCGCTCCGCTCGACGGCATCGACCAGGGCTTCTACGAACGCACTGCCGCCATCGTCACCGCTCGGCCCGCCGCCGGTCAGCACGAGGCGGTGGCCGGTCGACGGCTGGCAGTGGTGGACGACGCACGACCGCCGAAGGTGCTGCTCGCCGAGCCCCACGACGGCGGGACGCTCCACGCCGACAAGTCCGTCTTCCGGCTCCACCCCGAGAAGGGGCACGACACCGCGACCGTCGACTTCCGCGCGTTTCGCTTCGGGCAACCTGCCGCCCACACCGACATCGCGCTCGGTACCGGCGAAGAGTCCGACGTCGTGGAGTTTCCGCGCAGCGTGACGACCGACGAGCAGGGGCGTGCGCGCATCACCCTCACCGGCCGGGACCCCGGCCATCCCCGCCCGATGCTCGACGGGCTCACCGTGCGCATCCCCTACCGGTTCGCCGCACGACCGGACGCGCCGTCGGGCCATCTCAGCGTGCGGGTGTTCGACCGCTACACCGGCCCGGAGCGCCCCACCTGGAACCGCGACGTGCGGCCGATCTTCCAGCGGTACGCCAACCTCTACCCGGTCATGCACGACCTCTTCGACCTGGGCAACTACCAGCACGTCACGCGGCACGGGACCTACATCCGCCGCACGATGCTGGCCCCGCTGGAATCGCCGAACCACATGCCCGTCACCCGAGACCTCTCACCAGGAAAGCGAGACATGATCGTGAAGTGGCTGCGGACCGAGCCCGCTCCCCCGGTGATGGAGATCGGCAGTCCCGAAGAACTGCGTGCCGTGCTACAGCAGGCCGTCTTGGTCGAGCAGGCCACGGTGCCGCCGTACCTCGCGGCGCTGCTCTCGATCAAGGCAGGCCACAACGTGCGGATCGCCGAGACGATCCGTGGGGTGGTCATCGAGGAGATGCAGCACATGGCCCAGGTCTGCAACCTGCTCAACGCCGTGGGCGGGGCACCGCAGATCGGCAGGCCCGGCTTGGTCCCGACCTATCCTGGCAAGCTTCCCGGTCCGGTGCTGCCCGATCTGACCGTACGGCTGCGCAAGATGTCCCGCGAGCACGTCAAGGACGTGTTCATGGCGATCGAGCAGCCGGATCACCCCACTGTGGACGGTGCACTGTTCCGCGGTTCCGTCATCGCACCGGACAGCGTGCGGCTGGACCGTTCCGGTTCCGTGCTGGAGGCCGACGACGGCGCCATGCGGGCTCTGGAGGACTGGTTCAACCGAGCCGAGTACACACCGCAGACGATCGGTTGGTTCTACAACCAGATCGCGCGGGCGATCTGCGAACTCGACGACGGCGGGTCGCTGTTCACCGGTGATCCCGCCCGCCAGGTGAGTTGGCCGGACGCGCCGGGCACGCTCTACAAGGTCACCGACAAGCGCTCCGCGCTGCTGGCCATCTACCAGATCATCGAGGAGGGCGAGGGAAGCCCGCACGACCTCGACGGTGACGGCGTCCTCGATCCCGACGAGTTCGGCCACTACTACCGCTTCCAGGAGATCGTGGAGGGACGTCGACTCATCCGGAACGAGCGCGGTGCGTGGGTGTTCGAGGGAGCCGAGGTGCCCTTCGACCCGGCCGGGGTCCATCCGGTCGTGGACGACGCGGACACCTACCGCCTCCCGGCCGATTCCCCCGGCAGGCGCGAATCGGTGGCCTGCGACGAGTCCTACACGAACATGCTCACCGCGTTGCACCGCGTGTTCAACGGCCATCCCGACGAACTCGACGACTCCGTCGGGCTGATGTACCAGCTCCAGGTGCAGGCCAAGAAGCTCCACGACATGCCGTCCGGGGACGGCGTCACCGTGCTCGGACCCGCGTTCCAGTCCCCCGGTGTCGAGTTCTGACACCGGCCGCCGTCGACTCCGCCCTCGCGACTGTCCAGTGAGGACGAAATCACCGGAACTACTCATCCGTATGTGAAGGGGTACACATGGGCCGGATGCCGACCGATACCGGGTCCTCAGGAGTGGCACGACAGGACGGAGTTCTCAGGCTGCACTGCAACGAGAGCGCCTATCCGCCACCACCCGCCGCGCTCGGCGCGGCGACCGAGGAACTCGACAACGCCTGCACGTCCTATCCGGACAGCGACTGCGCGGAACTGCACGAGCGGGTCGCCGAGTACCACGGGCTGAAGTCCGACATGGTGGTCGTGGGCAACGGAGCCGACGAACTCGTGCTGCTGACCTCGATGACCTTCCTCGGCTCCGACGACACGGTTCTGGTCACCGATTCGACGTTCCCCGGATACGTCTCCTCGGCGCGCGTGGTCGGCGCCCGCGTCCACAGCCTGCCGTTGGACGACTACCGGGTGCCGGTCGACGCCGTGGTGCAGGCGATGGCCGCGCCGGAGGAAAGAGCGCCCACGCTGGTGTTCGTCTGCAACCCGCACAACCCGGCGGGAACGGTGCTCGAACCCTCCGACGTCGAGCGGATCCTCACGGCCGCCGAGGCCGCCGGCGTGATCCCGGTGTTCGACGAGGCGTACATGGAGTTCGCGGGGCCGGACCACGAATACGCGATCAGCGCGGTCCGCGCCGGTCGTCGTCTGCTGGTGCTCCGCACGTTCTCCAAGGCGTGGGGGCTGGCATCCCTGCGACTCGGGTGCGCGCTCGGTCCGGCGGACCTGGTCGAGCGCATCCGCCGGACCCGGGAGCCGCTGCCGTTCAGCGTCAATCGAATCGTCCAGCAGGCCGGGGCCGCGGCGCTGGAGTCCCGCGACTACGTCGACGAGGTACGGCGGAAAACGGTCGCGGCGCGGGAGCACTTCTGCGCGCGCCTGACCGAGATGGGCGTGGCGTTCCAGCCTTCTGCCACGAACTTCGTGCTCGTCAAGCCGCCCGGCAACAGCGCTGAGATCGCCGCGCGGCTGAAGCAGGACCACGACATCCTGGTCCGGGACCTGAACATGTTCGGTCTGCCCGCCCACCTGCGGGTCACCGTCGGTACGACGGAGCAGATGGACCGGTTCTGCGATGCGCTGGCCACCATCCTCGAAGACTCCGAAGTGCACAACGAGTTGAACACCGGCCTCGGCGCTCCGAAGGGCCGCATTCAGGTGGCCACCGGACCCGTGATCGAACCGGCGGCGCTGTTCAACGGCTATGTGGGCGCCAACGTGGTCTTCGCCCTGACCGAGCTGAACGTCTGGCAGCACCTCCAGGACGGTGCGCGACCGTTCGACGCTCTCCCCCCACTGACCGGAGCGGAGCCGTCGAAGCTGCTCGCGCTCCTGCGCGCCGCCGCGCTGCTCGGCTACGTCGAGGTGAGTTCCGCTGTCACTCCGTCGGATCCGGGGACCGCGAGCACGGTCGCGCTGACCGACGCCGGGCGGGTGCTGGCGCGTCACCGAGGTTTCTTCACCTGGGGAGTCGGCGGGTACAGCGACGTGCTGCTCCACCTCTCCGACCTGGCCACGGGCCGGGCCACCTTCGGCACGGACGTCGACCGCGATGGCGGGAAGGTCGCCGTCGGCTCCGGTCTGGTCGGCGAAGAACTCATGCTGCGCACCGAGCACGAGGTCGTCGCGGACGTCGATTTCGGCACCGTCGCGGACCTCGGGTGCGGTGATGCCTCCCGGTTGATCCGGCTGTGCGGATCGAACGAGGCCCGCACCGGGCTCGGAATCGACACCAGCCAGGGAGCCTGCGAAAAGGCGGTCAAACGCGTCGCCGACGCGGGACTGGGACACCGCGTGGAAGTCGTGTGCGCCGACGTCCTCGACGTCCTCGACGAGCGGACGTTCCCCGGCGTCGAGCTGGTCACGAGCTTCCTCATGATGCACGACCTGTTCGAGAGCAGCGGTGACCCGGCAGGAACGATGCGGATGCTGCGCAAGGTGTTCCCCGACGCCAAGTGGTTCCTGGTCGGCGACACCGTCAGCCAGGACTGGGGTACCTCGCCCAGCACGCTGCCGATCTTCTCCGTCGAGTTCGAGCTGGTGCACGCCTTCATGGACACACCGATCGCGAGCCGCCGCGCCTACGAAGACGCCTTCGCGGCGGCGGGCCTGCGGGTTCAGCGGCGCGAACCGTTCGGCGCACCGTCGACCTGGCTGTGGCTGCTCGCCGCGGAATAGCGTCCGCCGTGATCGCGTCGTTCCGCACGGGCGGTTACCCGCAGCCCGACGCTCCGGCGGCCGGCCGTGCATTCGGTCGTGCCCGCGTGTTCTCCACCCGCGTGCAAGTGAGCCGCCCAGAATGGGCGGGCCACGGCGAGGTCCGGCGGCACCGCCTCGATCGGCGCGGGATCACCGGCTCGGCCCGGCTGTTCCGCTCCTGGCCCGTGGCCGCCGGATCGTGGGTTCAGGCGGGGGCCGGGTTTCGGAGGTGGTCGAGGACGCTTTGGGCGAACTCGCACGCGAACTGGTGGCGGAGGCCGTAGAGGTCCCAGTTCCGGTCGATGGTGGCCGGGTCGAGCACCCTCGCCTCCTCCTGGTGCAGGGCGAGGTCGCCTGCGCTCCGGGCGGACAGCAGCGCGAGGTGGGCGGCCCGGACCTCCTCCGACCGCTCGACGTCCGCCAGCGCCAGCAGTTCTTCCAGTTCCCCGGCCTCCAGCAACCGGGGCAGCGAGTTCCGGGACCAGTCGGCGCCCCAGTACCGCAGCCGGAGCTCCGGGGTGCGCGCCGGCACCGAGTCCGCCCAGGTAGGCCGGTGGCGGTCGTAGGGCGACCACCCGCTCGGGTAACACGTGTCGGCGACCGGCCGCGGACTGCAGGGCGAGTTGGGCGGTGTCCACCCACCAGCTCACCCACTGCGCGTACTGGGTGAACCAGGTCTCGCGGACGGCTTCGGCGCGGAACCACAGGTCGCGCCGGACGAGGTCCAGCGACGCCGTCCGCACCTCGGCGGCGAGCGGGCCGAGGTCCGGCGGGGGTGGAACGGCGCGCACCGCCTCCACCCACTTCGCCTGGACCAGTGCGACCGCGGTCGCCTGGTCGGCCAGCAGCTCCAGGAATTCCGCTGCACCCAGTTCCGCCGCCCCGCCCCCGGGACCGCCGGTGCGCACCTCATCGCTCACGGTCTTCAACGCGCCCCCTCCCCGGCTCGCGCGGTCTGCTGCGGGTCACGCGGCTCCGGTGCTGCGCGGCCACGGCGCGCCGGACCGCTGCCACCACCGGCAACCGCTCGCGCCTGCGCACGGAGCGACCGGCCCGTCCGACTCGACCCGGACGGTTCGGTGCCACACCTCGCCCGGAGCGGGCACCTCCTCCCGCGGCCAGTACTCCTTGCCGAGGGCGGGGACCTTGCCGCCTTCCGCCGCGGTGTCGTCGAGATGTGTCCAGCGCTGGCGCAACGCCCCTCCTCGTCAGCCTGCGTTCCCCCGGTCGACCGCCGGACGTCGCCGTCCGTTCGGTCTGGTGTCGCCAGTCAAGCAGCGCGCTCCCGCGCGGGATCGCGAAAACGCGCGACGGAGGACGCCGAGGCAGCAGGTCTGCCCGGAAACCCGGCGCGCGCCGCGGGCGCCCGGAAGCCCCGGCTCGCGGCGGGAATGCGCCGGAGGCGTTCCCCCGCGGCGCACCGGTGCGTACGTTGAGGTTCCTGCATACGTAGTCAAGGAAAGGGTGTGCCTGATGAGGTTCAGCAGGCGATCGTTCGTGCTCGGAGCCGGGGCCGTGGTGACCGGAGCGGCGTTCGCGCCCGCCGCGGCGCGGGCGGCGGGTGGGACCACCGGGACTCCGCCGTGGCTGGCGGAGTCCGTGCTGTACCAGCTGTACCCGCAGAGCTTCGCGGACGGCGACGGATCGGGCGTCGGCGACCTCCGCGGGATCGTGGCGCACCTCGACCACCTGGAATGGCTCGGCGTCGACGCGATCTGGGTGAACCCGGTGTTCCCGTCACCGCTCACCGACGCCGGGTACGACATCGCCGACTACACCGGTGTGCACCCGCGCTACGGCGACGAGCAGGACGTGGTGCTGCTGGTGGAGGAAGCGCGGCGGCGCGGCATGCGGGTGCTGTTCGACCTCGTCGCGGGGCACACCTCGGACCAGCACCCCTGGTTCCTCGGCTCGCTGCGCGACGACACCGACCACCGCTACATCTGGGCGTCGCCGGAACAGCTGCCGGAGGACGGCTCGCTGCCGGAGGACTTCGTGGCCTCCCCCGGCCCGCGGGCGGGCGCGTTCCGCAAGAACTACTACGACACGCAGCCCGCGATCAACTACGGCTACGCGCGGACGGACCCGGCCGAGCCGTGGCGCCAGGCGGTGGACGCCGACGGGCCGCGGCGCAACCGCGACGAGATCTTCCAGGTGATGGATCACTGGCTTCGGCTGGGCATCGCCGGATTCCGCTGCGACCTCGCGGCCACGCTGGTCAAGGACGACCCGGGGTGGGTCGAGACCGGCCGGCTGTGGGGCGACCTGCGGGCGCGGGTGGCGCGGCGGCACCCGGACGCGGTGCTCATCTCCGAGTGGGGTGATCCGGAGACCTCGGTGCCCGCCGGGTTCGACGCCGACTTCTACCTGCCGGTCAACGGCCCCGGCGACGGCGCGCCGTGGAAGTCGCTGTGGCACGAGAACCCGTACTTCGGCGCGGCGGGAACGGGCAGCCCGAAGGTGTTCATCGACGCGTGGACCGAGGCGACCGAGCGGATCGGGCGCGGGCGGATCATGCTGCCGACGGCCAACCACGACAGCGCGAACCGGCTCAACGACGGCGTGCGGACCCCGCAGGAGCTGCCCGCCGCGTTCGCGTTCCTGCTGACCTGGCCGATCGTCCCCGCGCTGTACTACGGGGAGGAGATCGGCATGCGGATGGTCGACGGCCTCCCCGAGGTCGAGGGCAGCGCCGGACGGCAGCGCAACCGGACGCCGATGCAGTGGGACGGCGGCCCGAACGCCGGGTTCTCCACCGCCCCCGCCGAGCAGCTGTACCTCCCGATCGACCCGGATCCGCAGCGGCCGACGGTCGCGGGGCAGCGCGACCATCCCGGTTCGCTGCTGAACCTGGTGCGGCGGCTGCTGGCGCTGCGCAAGCGGTACCCGGAGCTGGGGACGCGGGCGGACGTGCGGGTGCTCGCGGACGGCTATCCGCTGACCTACCTGCGCGGCGACCGGTTCCTGGTCACCACGAACCCGCGGCGGGAGCCCGCGGCGGCGGCCGTGCCGGACGCTCGGCTCGCCGGGGCGCGGATCGTCGAGGACGGCGGAGCCCGGGTGGACGGTGACGAGGTCGTGGTGCCCGGGTTCGGCTACGGCGTGTTCGACCTGGCGGGCTGACCCGCGGGTGGGCGGCCCGCGCGACCGGGTCGACCACCGGGCCGCCGGTGCGGCGAACCACCCCGCGCCGGGGTCGGCCGAGGTCTTGCGGCCGGGCGGTGGGCCGGTTCAGGCTGCCCTCCGCCGCGGCGCACCGGCCGCGCGGAACCTCCTGCCGCACCGCGCGATTCTTGACGCCCCGTGGGGTGAGAGCTAGCCTCCGACAACCTTCATACGTATGCATGACCGCGCAACGGGGCGCGAACCACTGGGAGATGCCGATGTCCATCGGAACGCCGGGAGCACCCGCTCCCACCGCCGAACCGGAGCGGGCGACGAAGCAGCAGATCCGCCGCGCGGTGTACGCCGGCGGAGTCGGGAACTTCGTCGAGCAGTTCGACTACGGGCTCTACGGCTACATGGCCCCGATGCTGGCCTCGTCGTTCTTCCCCGGTGGCGGCGGCGCGGGCGCGGTGCTGAGCACCTACGCGGTGCTCGCCGTGGCCTGCGTGTTCCGCCCGCTCGGCGGCACGCTCGTCGGCCGCTGGGGCGACCGGGTCGGGCGCAAGAAGGCGCTGCTGTGGACGATCATCATGATGGGCGTGTCCACCGCGCTGATCGGCGCGCTGCCGACCTACCAGCAGGTGGGCTTCCTGGCCCCGCTGCTGCTCGTGGTGATCCGGACCTTCCAGGGCATGATCTCCGGCGGCGAGTACGTGGGCGCCGTCGCGTTCATCGTGGAGTGGGCGAAGCCGAACCAGCGCGCCTACTACACCTCTTACGCCTCGAACAGCTGCTTCCTCGGCATCCTCTGCGGCGCCGGCGTCGCCGCGCTGGTCAGCACCCTGTTCGAGCAGCCGCAGCTGGAGTCGTGGGGCTGGCGGCTCCCGTTCCTCGCGGTGCTGCCGCTGTCGCTGGTCGGCCTGTGGCTGCGCAGCCGCATCGAGGAGACCCCGGAGTTCATGCGCGAGACCAACGGCGGCACCGACATCGTGCGGTCCCCGGTCCGCGAGGCGCTCCGTGAGCAGTGGCAGGCGATCCTGGTGTTCTGCGGCGCCTCGATCATGCTGGCGATCCTGTCCTACACCTGGGTGACCTACTACCCGGAGTACCTGGTCAGCGAACTCGGGCTGAGCCGTTCGCAGGCGCTGCTGTCGAACCTGATCTCGGTGGCGGTGCTGATGCCGCTGCTGCCGCTGGCCGGGAAGCTGTCCGACCGGATCGGCCGCAAGCCGATGCTGATCAGCGGCGCGGTCTGCTGCATCGCGCTGGTGCCACTGGCCTTCGCGATCGGCGAGCTGGGCGGTTTCGGCGCGGCTGTCGGCAGCCAGCTCGTCTACATCATCCCGGAGTTCTTCCTGACCGGGATCGTGACGACCTGTTCGGCGGAGCTGTTCGCCACCCGCACCCGGTTCAGCGCGAGCGCCATCGCCTACAACAGCTCGTTCTCGGTGTTCATGGGCGTGACGCCGTTCGTCGCGGCGCTGCTGGTGAACCGGTTCGGCACGATCTACGCGGTCTGGGCGTACTTGGCGGTGGCCGCCGTGCTGGCACTGGTCGTGATCACGGTGTTCATGAAGGAGACCTACCGCTCGGAGCTCAGCGCGAACAAGTTCGCCTGACCGGAACCCGATGGTGCGCGGCCCCCCCGCGCCGTCCGGCCCCCCGTTCGGTCACCCGGGAGGGGCGTGGGTGCCCCGGCGCACCAGTTCCGGCTGGAAGGCGACCTGACGGGCGGTTTCGCGCACGTCCCCGGTGAGGCGTTCGACGAGCAGGCGGGCCGCGGCGCGCGCCATCTTGGGCAGGTCGTAGCGGACGGTGGTGAGTGCGAACGCCTCCCAGGACGCCATCGGCAGGTCGTCGAAGCCGATCAGCGTGAGGTCCTCGGGGATGCGCAGGCCTGCGCGCAGCGCCGCGTTGTACGCACCGATCGCCACCACGTCGTTGCCGCAGAACACGGCGGTGAGATCCGGGTCGGCGGCCAGCAGTTCGGGGAGCCCGTGGTAGCCGGTGTCGAAGTCGTAGGGACCGCGCCGGATCCTGCTCGCGGGCAGCGCGATGCCCGCGTCGGCGAGCCCGGCGACGAAGCCCTGCTCGCGCTCGCGTCCGGTGCTGGTGGCGGTGACGCCGCCGAGCAGGGCGACGCGGGTGTGCCCGAGCGCGGCGAGCTCGTCGGCGACGAGCCTGCCGCCGAGCTCGTTGTCTACGACCGCCGAGTCGCCGTCGCGTCCGCCGACGCGGTTGAGGAACACGAACGGCACCTGCTTGCGCCGCAACGCGTCCGGCAGCCCGGAACCGCTGGTGGCGGTGGTGAGCACGGCGCCGTCGATGGAGTGGTCGAGCAGCTGCTCGGCGGCGAGCGCTTCGTCGGAGCGCTCGGTCAGCAGCATCATCCGGTAGCCGCGCTGCTCCAGCTCGTCGTGCAGCGGGCCGACGAGGTACGGGTAGAACGGGTTGGCCAGGTCGCTGACCAGCACGCCGATCCGGCGGGTGGTGTGCGTGGAGAGGCTGCGTCCGGCCGCGCTCGGCACGTAGTTGAGCGCGTCCGCCGCGTGCCGGACGCGTTCCCGCGTCGCCACCGACACCCGCGGGTCGCCGCGCAGCGCGCGCGAGACGGTCGCCTGGGACACCCCGGCGAACCTCGCGACGTCATGACTCGTGATCGACATTCGACCTCCCGGTATACGGATTCTAGCCGGGCCCTCCCCGCGAGATCCGGATGGATCCAGCACGCGGGACCGCACCGCGGACCATTGACCACCACCGGGCCCGGTGCTCTAATGCATACGTAGTCACAACCGCGGAGGTGCACGGATGCAGCAGGTACGGGTGAACGAAGCGGAGATCGCGCGCAGGACCATCCGGCGCACCGATTTCGTGTCGTGCGACCAGGCGTTCATCGACTGCCGCACGCCCGGATCGGAGCGCAAGGAGAACTACGCGATGATCGGGCCGGGGGTGTCGCAGAACTCCGAGCAGGTCATCAACCTCCGGGAGCCGCACGGCTACAACATCGGCGCGGCCGCGATGCCGCACGACGTCACGAACAACCTGCACCTGCACTTCACCGCCGAGGTGTTCCTGTGCTTCCGCGGCGAGTTCCTGCTGCGCTGGGGCGCCGACGGGAACGAGGGCGAGCTGGTGCTGCGGGAGGGCGACATCGCCTCCATCCCCACCTGGATCTTCCGCGGCTTCACCAACATCGGCCCGGACGACGGCTGGCTGTTCACCTCGCTGGGCCACGACGACACCGGCGGCATCATCTGGGGCCCGACCGTGCTGCGGGACGCCGCCGGGTACGGCCTGCACCTCACCGAGGACGGCAGGCTCATCGACACGGTCGCCGGGGACGAGCCGCCGGAGGACGTGGAGCTGGTGCGCCCGATGGCGGAGTCCGACATCGCGCGGCTGCGCTCCTTCTCCGTCGAGAAGATGCGGCGCCGCGTGGTGACGCAGGAGGACCTGGAGTGGTGCTCCACGCCGTTCCTCGGCTCGCACGTCACCGGCGGCGGCGCGGAGCTGGCGCTGGTGGTCGGCTTCGGCATGACCGAGGACCTCGACCAGGAGCCGCGGATCCACAACCCGCACGGCCACAACATCGCGTGGCTGCGCGCGGAACCGGGCGCCGGCGTGCCCGGGCACCGCATCGAGGAGACGCAGGTGCTCATGGTCAAGGAAGGCCGCTGGGAGGTCACCGTCAACGACCACGAGCCGGTCGTGGTGGAGCTCGGCGAGTGGGACATGTTGTCGGTCCCGCCGGGCGCGTGGCGCGGCATCCGCAACGTCGGCGAGGACTCCGGCAAGCTGGTCGTGATCAATTCCGGGGACGGGCGGGTGCGCCTGGACTGGGACGAGGAGGTCGTCAAGGCCGCCGCGGACGCCGGGTACTCGATCGACCACAACGGTTACGTGGCCCCGTACGCGCTGGTGCCGCGGTCCCGTGGCTGAGCAGGTGGTGCTGCTGCCCGGCATGCTCTGCGACGCCGGGCTGTGGTCCGCGATCGAGTCCGAAGTGGACGCACCGGTGCTGCACCCGGCACCGGAGGCGTCGAGCATCACCGGCATGGCCGAGCAGGTGTTGTCCGCTGTGGACGGTCCGTTCGTGCTGGCGGGCCTGAGCCTGGGCGCGATCGTCGGGTTCGAGGTGGCGCGGCTGGCGCCGGAGCGGATCGCCGGGTTCGCCGCGCTGGCCACCAACGCGGCGGCCCCCCGGCCGGAGCAGCACCAGGCGTGGTGGCGGCAGGCGCAGCGCACGCAGGCGGGTGATTTCCCGGCGGTGGTCGAGGAGATCCTGCCCGCGATGTTCGCGGAGCCGCCACCACCGGAGTTCGCCCGCGCGTTCCGCGAGATGGCCGCGCGGGTCGGGCCGCGCCGGTTCCTCACCCAGCTCGCCGCGCAGGCCACCCGCGCCGACGCGCACGAGGTGCTGCCCGCCATCACCGCTCCGGCGCTGGTGGCGTGCGGTTCCGCCGATGCGCTGTGCCCGCCGGAGTTCCACCGCGCGATCGCCGCGCGGCTGCCCGACGCCGAACTGCACGAGGTGCCCGGGGCGGGGCACCTGCTGCCGATCGAAGCCCCCGAGGTCACCGCCGAGCTGCTGAACCGGCTGCTGCGGCGGTGCCGAGCCACGAGCGAGGAGAACGACGTTGCCCGAAGTGCTGAAGCAGCCGGCGCCGAAGCAGGCGGCCACCGACGACTCCGCCTTGCGGGATCGGGTCCGCGCGATCATCGAGGACGTCCGCACCCGCGGTGACGCCGCGGTGCGCGAGTACTCGGAGCGCTTCGACGGCTGGAGCCCGGAGTCGTTCCGCCTCGCCCCCGAGGAGGTCGAGCGGATCGTCGCGACCGTGCCCGAGCAGGTGCTCGACGACATCCGGTTCGTGCAGGAGCAGGTGCGCGGTTTCGCCCGCCACCAGCGGGAATCGCTGCACGACATCGAGGTGGAGACGCTGCCCGGCGTGCGGCTGGGCCACCGGCACGTGCCGGTCGGCGCGGTCGGCGCGTACGTGCCCGGCGGGCGCTACCCGCTGACCGCCTCCGCGCACATGACGATCGTGACCGCGAAGGTCGCCGGGGTGCCGCGCGTCGTCGCCTGCACGCCGCCGATCCGCGGCGAGGTCCCGGCCGCGACGGTCGCCGCGATGCACCTGGCGGGCGCGGACGAGATCCACCTGCTCGGCGGGGTGCAGGCGGTGGCGGCGATGGCCACCGGCACCGCATCGGTGAGCTCGGTGGACCTGCTGGCCGGGCCGGGCAACGCCTACGTGGCGGAGGCGAAGCGGCAGCTGTTCGGCGAGGTCGGCATCGACCTGTTCGCCGGGCCGACGGAGATCCTGGTCATCGCCGACGAGCACGCCGATCCGTTCGTGGTGGCGGTGGACCTGCTCTCGCAGGCCGAGCACGGGCCGGACTCCCCCGCCGTGCTGATCACCACGTCGCGGGAGCTGGCCGTCGAGGTGCTCGGGCACGTGGAGGCACTGCTGCCGGGGATGCCGACCGCGGACTTCGCCGGTCCCGCCTGGCGCGACCACGGCGAGGTCGTGGTGGTCGACTCGATCGACGAGGCCTTCGCGCTCGCCGACACCTACGCCGCCGAGCACGTCGAGGTGCTGACCGAGCGGCCGCGGCTCGCGCTGGAGCGGATGCGCGACTACGGGGCGCTGTTCCTCGGGGAGGGCACCTGCGTGTCCTACGGCGACAAGGTGATCGGCACCAACCACGTGCTGCCCACCAAGGGCGCCGCCCGCTACACCGGCGGCCTGTGGGTCGGGAAGTACCTGAAGACGGTGACCTACCAGGAGGTGACCGATCCGGCGGCGAGCGCGCGGCTCGGCGAGGTGTGCGGGCGCGCGGCCCGCGTCGAGCTGTTCGAGGGCCACGCCCGCTCCGGCGACGTGCGGGCCGCGAAGTTCGGCGACGCGAAGCCGGAGTGGGCCGACCATGCCCGCGCCTGAGCTGGCGGGCCGCACCGCGCTGGTCACCGGCGGCGGCAACGGGCTGGGCCGGGCGATGTGCCGGGCGTTGTCCGCGGAGGGCGCCCGGGTGATCGCGGTCGGCCGCACCCGCGAGTCGCTGGCGGAGACCGTGTCCGGGCTGCCGGGAGCGGGCCGGGCGGAGACCTGCGACGTCGCCGACCCGGATTCGGTGGCGGCCCTGGCGGAACTGCTCGCCGACGAGGAGGTCTCGATCCTGGTGAACAACGCCGGGATCGCCGGTCCGGTCGCCCCGCTCACCGAGATCGAACCGGCCGAGTGGGACGAGGTGTTCGCCGCGAACGTGCGCGGCACCTACCTGGTGTGCCGCGCGTTCCTGCCCGCGATGACCGCGCGCGGGGCCGGGGACGTCGTCAACGTGGCCTCGGTGTCCGGGAAGCGGCCGCTGGCCCGCAGAACTCCGTACTGCGCCTCGAAGATGGCGGTGCTCGGGTTGACCACCACGCTGGCGGCCGAGGTCGGGCCGCTCGGGGTGGCGGTGAACTCGCTGTCGCCCGGACCGGTGGACGGGCCGCGGATGGCGCGCAACTTCCGGCTGGAGGCCGAGCGGACCGGGACCACGGTCGAGCAGGCCGAGGCGGAGTTCGTCTCGCGCGCCGCGCTCGGCCGGATGGTCACCGAGGACGAGGTGGGCGCGGCGCTGGTGGCGATGCTGCGGATGCCGGGGCTGTGCGCCGCGGACGTGGACCTCTCGGCGGGGATGGTGGGCCGGTGAAGCTGAAGTCGAGGTTGCGCGCGGGCGAGCGCCTGCGCGGCGGAATCCTGCGGCTGCCCGCCGAGATGCTGGTGGAGCTGTCCGGCGTCGCCGAGCTGGACTACGTGCTCGTGGACTGCGAGCACGGGCCGGACGACCTGGTGGCGTTGCAGCAGCACCTCGCGCTCGCGCAGGCGCACGGCCTCCCGGTGCTGGTGCGCGTCGGGCGGGCCGATCCGAACCAGGTGCTGCGGATCCTCGACCTCGGTGCCGAGGGAATCGTGGTGCCGCACGTGGAATCCGCGCGGGAGGCGGAAGAAGTGGTGCGCTCGGCGCACTACCCGCCGCGCGGTGATCGCGGGTTCGCGACCTACAGCCGGGCGGGCCGGTTCGGCGCCGTTTCGGCGGCGGAGCACCTGGCGGCCGCGCAGGACGTGCTGGTGATCGCGATGGTGGAGACCGGTCCCGGCGTGGAGAACGCGGCCGAGATCGCCGCGGTGGACGGGGTCGACGGCGTGTGGGTAGGACCGGCGGATCTCGCGGTGTCGCTCGGAGTTCCGCCCGGGGACGCCGCCGTGCACCGGGCGAAGGCCGAGGTGCACCGGCAGGCCAGGGCGGCCGGGGCGGCGGTGATGAGCATCGTCTCCAGCGCCGAGGCGGGCGCGGCCGAGGACGCCGACTTCGTCGTCTACAACCTCGCCCACATCCTGCTGAACACCTTCCGCGAGCTGTGAGCCCGCGAACGCGCGAAACCCCGGAGAGCACAGGGCTTTCCGGGGTTCCGCGCCGTGCTGCTAGCCGTCGAAACGACCTGACCTGATCGCCGACAGGAAAGCGACCATCGCCGTGGGAGTCGTCTCCAGCACCGGCGAGGCATCGCCCAGCTTGCTGTCCCGCACCAAAGCGCCACCAGGCACGTTGGTAGCCACCTCTACGCAGTTGTTCGCCTGACCGCTGCGGCTCGACTTCCGCCACTCTGCTGGTGTGCTCATGTCCCGCTCCTCGTCTGCGAACGCCCATCCCTGCCAGGAGATCACCCTCGGAGGAGCTTATCCGCCATAGCTGCTCGACTTGATCGATAAGATAAACAACGACCATTGCAAAGAGTCGAGAACCAGATGGCCAGCCGTTCGATTTTTAGTGTCACGCACGGCGACGCCATCAGCGATCCAACCCACTTCAACGCAATTCGTCTGCGCACTGCTGTAGCTCGATTTGCGCCATCCGCAAGATCCAGAATTTTCATTCATACAGACTTCTCCATTTCCCCGATCACGTCCAGAATGAGACGCTTTGACCGCTCCGGGCTCATCGCCGCTTGTCGCACCGTTTCCACGGCGCTCACGTAGGCATCGACATCTTCGGCTTCGTGGAAGAACAGGGCGGATCGGCGGTTCTCCAGGTGAACGATCGGCCGCTCGTTCGGCAGGTCGATCAAGAGAAATGGACCCTCCAGCGCTGGCGACCATCCAGAAGCCGCAGGTATGACCTGGATGGTCACGTTCGGCCTGGCACCGAAGTCCACAAGATGGCGAAGCTGGTCAGCAACAACTTGCTCACCACCGATCAGTTGACGGATCGCGGCTTCGCCGATCAAAGCGAGCAGGCTGGCAGGATTTCGGCGCATCAACGCTTCGCGGCGGCCAACTCGCACCAGAACACGAGTCTCGATCTCGGCAGGCGGTACGCTGGCCGCGACCATGATTGCGCGCGCGTAATCCGACGTCTGGAGCAGGCCGGGAATCAACAATGGAGCCACGTCCGTGATGTGACTCGCCGCGCGCTCGAAATCAAGCAAGGCCGCCAACTGACGCTCTCGGTCACCGCTGTGAACGGACAACCACTGAGCAGCATCGGTACCGCGCGCCATTTCCAGCAATTCGGAACGCTCGGAACCACCGATACCGGTAGCGGCAAGAATCGACGCCACATCCTCTGGTTGCGGCGAACGCGCGCCTGTTTCCCAGCGCGATATCGCGCTGTGCGACAACCCGAGCTGTTCAGCGAGGCCGCGGACCGTGAAACCCGCAGTCTTGCGCGCGTCACGAAGTCGTGAGCCAAGAGCCTTCGCCTTGGGCGTGCCACTGGTGCCAGCCATGCACCAAGCATAGAACGGGTGCACCCCAGCTCAGGCGCCCCCCATTCAGGGCATTGCCGCCGTGGTGCCATTGGTGCCAGCGTTCTGTCACCTGGCACCGCCAAGGTGGCGCATGACGGCTCAAGCTCACGTCGACGTCGACCCGCTGGTGCTGGCGTGAAGTTCTGATTCGACTTTGGGAGGTGATCGGTGATGGTGGTGCGGGTGTGGGCTGCTTCGTGGGGTCCGGTCGATACGCGGTGGCACGTGGTGCGCCGGGACGGCGGGGGCGCGCTGCCCTCGGTGTGCGGGGCCTGGGTGTACGGGCCGGTGTTCCTCCGGCGGACGGCGTGCCCGCAGGGCGTCGCTGACCGGGAGGTGTGCCCGGTGTGCGCGCTGCGGGTGGAGGTGGCGGTGCCGCGCGCGGCGGGATTGTTCGCCTGTCGGCCTGATCCGATCGCGCCCGTGGACGGAATCGTGGGCTCGGGCGTGCTGCCGGAACCGGTGGTGTGGCCGACGGCGGATCCGGACTCCCCGGTGCGGAAGCGCGGTCGGCACGGGAGGCAGCGGTTGGCCTGCCTGGGCCTCGGACGGATCGCCGCATGAGCGCGGGATCCCGCGGGCTGCGCTTCTGGCGCCCGGCCGGCGACGGGGTGCGCCACGCGTTCCGCGCCAGGCGCTACGAAGGTCAGGCCGAGGACGTCTCGGTGTGCGGGGTGACCTGCGCGCTGTCCCAGGAGTTGTCGGAGACGGATTGGTGCACGGCACCGACGTGCCCGTCCTGCAACGGAATTCTCCGCGCGGAGCAGGACGAGCGGACGGCCGCGCGCGACGCGAACACCGATCAGCGATGAACGGCTGACCACGACTTCCCGAACCCCGCCCGCGATGCCTGTCCCCGACCAGGCGCGGGCCGGGAGCTCGGCCGGGTTCCCGCGCACCTCCCGTGCGCACCGAGTGCGCGGGACCCGGTCGGGCCTGGCGCCTCCCGGTCGAACGGCCCTCCCCGCCGTTCCCGGGGGTGCGTCGGGATGAGACCCGGCCGGGACGGACAACGCCCCGTCCGGATCGCGGTGCGCGCCTGCGGATGCGACCTCAGTACAACTCGGGCCTGCGGTCGGTGAGCAGGTCGGCGTGCGCGGTGCGCCGCTTGGTGCGGGAGGCCGTGAGGTCGAGGTCGGCCACCGCGCAGCCGGACTCGTCGGCTTCGGCGCGCACCCAGCCCTCGTG
Source organism: Saccharopolyspora sp. 6M (assembly GCF_020176775.1). Classification (NCBI taxonomy): domain Bacteria; kingdom Bacillati; phylum Actinomycetota; class Actinomycetes; order Pseudonocardiales; family Pseudonocardiaceae; genus Saccharopolyspora; species Saccharopolyspora sp. 6M. The sequence goes on along the minus strand of NZ_JAIUJZ010000014.1, from coordinate 47,102 downwards.
GTCGATGACGGCGGAGCCCTCGGTCCAGCGGGTGCCGCGTTCGGTTCCGCTCCGGTCGCAACAGGCGATGGCGAGGCCGTTGACCCGGGCCGCCGCCATCGCGATGACGACCTCCGGGGGCCGCTCCCCCGCCGGGCGCGGGACCAGCGGCCAGTTCGTCGGCACCGCCAGCAGGTCCGCGCCCGCCAGCGCGAGTTTCCGCGTCAGCTCGGGGAATTCGAGGTCGTAGCAGATCAGCACGCCGATGCGGCCCCGGCTGGTGTCCAGCACCGGCGGTGCCGCCGAACCGGGGGTGAACAGCAGCTTCTCCTCGTCCCACAGGTGGGTCTTGCGGTACACGGCGACGAGCTCCCCGCGGTCGAGCACCGCCGCGCTGTTGTGCAGCCGCCCGCCCGCGCCGCGTTCGCAGAACCCGCCCACCACCACCGATTCCGGGGCCGCGCGGCCCCATTCCGCGAACAGCGGGTCGTCGGGGGTGAGCGCCACCGACGCCGCTTCGGCCACCGAGCTCAGCCGGTAGCCGGACGTCACCAGTTCCGGCAGCACGATCACGTCGGCCCCGCGCGCGGCGGCCCCGCGCACGGCCGACACCGACAACTCGCGGTTGTTCGGCAGGTCGGCCACGCGCGGGGCCGGCTGGGCGCAGTGCACCCGGGTCACGGGCGGCTCATCCGAGCTCGGCGGGCGGCACGTCCGCCAGCAGCTGCGCGAGCACGTCGAACTCGTTGAACAGCGACCACTCCTCCACGATGCGCCCGCCGGAGAAGTACAGCTGGGACATCCCCCACAGCTGGGCCCGGCGGCCGGTCGGGGCGCCGTAGAGACCGTAGCCGCGGTGCGTGCCCACGCCCGACCAGCGGACGGAGACGCTGAAGCCGTCGGCCTCGTTGCCCATCCAGTACACCTCGTCCACCGCGACCCCGAGGTCCGGGAAGGTCGCCAGCAGCGCCCGCGCCATGCCGCGCACGTCGGAGCGGTTGCTCCCGGTGCGGTTCGTGGTGCCGTGCCAGCGCACCGCGTCCGCGTACACCCGGTCGAACATGCTCAGGTCGCGCCGGTTGTAGACGTTGTGGAACAGCGCCCGCACCGTCCGCTCCACGTCGAAGCCGTCGGAGGGCAGCGGCAGCGCCTCCGGTTTGCGGCCGCCGACGAGCCGCTGTGGCTCGCTGAACTGGCGCGCGGTGAGCGGGGCGATGCCGCCCTCGTTGCCGTAGGTGCGGGCCGCTTCGACGACGTTCACGCCGAGCTGCTGCAGCTTGGCGGCCGTGTTGTAGAGGACCCACTCCTCGTAGATCTCGTTCTTCCGCACCACGCAGTTCGCCATCACCCACGTGTCGAGCTTGCGCCCGGTCGGCGGGCCCCAGCGCCACGGCCCGGTGTGGTGGCCGATGTTGATGGCGCGGTGCGAGGTGACGAAGCCCTGGTCCTCGTCGCCCGCCCAGATCACGTCGTCGGCGTAGTGCCTGCAGTCCGGGAACGCGTTGATCGACTGCATGGTGCCGTCGACGAGCTGCTCCACGCCGTAGGAGTAGCCGTTGTCGCCGTGCAACCGGCAGCCGGGGCTGTAGGTGTCGTAGATGTAGCCGACGTCCTGGTCCTCCCAGATGCGGTGGGTGATCCGCACGATGTAGTCGACGATGTCGGTGTAGGTGTCCTCGAACCCGCGCATCGGCTGCCTGCGCTCCCCCGGCACGCGCAGCGGCTCGTCGGCGCCGTGCCCGGAGTCCACGCGGATGGCGTGGTCGGTCGGCATGGTCCGCGCGGGCGGGTGCATGGTGCCCTCGGGAGCTCCGCGCCGGTCCTCCCGCTGCGGGGCGGCCTTCGGGTTCTGCTCGTCGGACTTGCCGCTCATCTAGCGCTTTCCCTTCTCGTAGCGATCGGTGCGGATCGTGGCGGTGGCGCGGTGCGCGGCCATCCGCTCGTACTCGGAGATCACGTCCACGGCGTCGGCCAGCATCGGGGTCGCCTCCGCGGCGACGCGCTGGTACGTCAGCGGCTTGAGGAACCTCGACACCGAGAGTCCCGCGCTGTGCTTGGCCCCGCCCGCCGTGGGCAGCACGTGGTTGGTGCCCGCCATGCCCTTGTCCGAGTAGGCGACGGTGCTCCACGGGCCGAGGAAGATCGAGCCGTAGTTGCGCAGTTCCCGGTGGTAGTGCGCGTCGTCGGCGGTGATCACTTCGAGGTGCTCGGGCGCGAGGTCGTCCATCAGCGCCACGGCGGTCCCCGCGTCCGCGGCCCAGGTCACCGAGCCGTGGTCGCGCCAGGCGGGCCCGGCGATCTCGGCGGTGGACAGGGTGGCGAGCTGCCGCTCCACCTCGGCGATGACCTCCCGGCCGAGCCGTTCGGAGGTGGTGATCAGCGCGGCGGGCGAGTTCACCCCGTGCTCGGCCTGGCCGAGCAGGTCCGCGGCGACCAGTTCCGCGTCGGCGATGTCGTCGGCGAGCACCGCCACCTCGGAGGGCCCGGCGAGCAGGTCGATGCCGACGGTGCCGAACAGCTGCCGCTTCGCCTCGGCGACGAACGCGTTGCCCGCGCCGACCAGCACGTCCACCGGGCGTTCGCCGAGCAGCCCGAACGCCATCGCGGCCAGCGCCTGCACCCCGCCGAGCACGTACACGCGGTCGGCGCCCGCCAGGTGCGCGGAGTAGAGCACCGCCGGGTCCGAGGTGCCGTCGCGCCCGGGCGGCGTGCAGGCGAGCACGGTCTCGACGCCGGCGACCTTGGGCACGCCGACGGTCATGAACGCGCCCGCGGTGAGCGGGAAGCGCCCGGCAGGCAGGTAGGCGCCGACGCGCTGCACCGGCACGTACCGGTGCCCGGTGATCAGGCCGGGGGCGAGTTCGGTCTCGAAGTCCCGCAGGTGGTCGCGCTGCGCGCGGGCGAACGCGGCGGTCCGCTCGGCACCGAGCTCCAGCGCCTCCCGGTGGGCCGGGGTGAGCCGGTCCCCGCTGCTCGCGATGGCGGCGGCGTCGAGCTCCACGTCGGCGGCGGTCCAGCCGTCGAGTTCGCGGGCATAGCGCAGCACGGCGTCCATCCCGTCGCGTTCGATCGCGGCGAGCATCTCGGAGACCCGCTGTACCACCGCCGGTTCGCGTTGGGCCGCGGGACCGTCGTGCGCGGGGGCCTTGAGGAGGCGGCAGGAGCCGCCGAGCTCTGTGAGCAGGGAAGGTGCGAAGCGCATGGCGCGAACCCTACGAACGCGCGAAGCACAGGACAAGGTGAGAATTCCCTGCGCTTGGCATAGGGTTTCCCTGTGACATTGAAGCAGTTGCGGGCGTTCCTGCTCGCCGCCAGGACCGGCTCGTTCACCACCGCCGCGGCCACCATGGGCATCGCGCAGGCCTCGGTGTCGGAGCTGATCCGCAAGCTGGAGGACGAGCACGCCACCCGGTTGTTCACCCGGGGCGCGCGCCGCCTGGTGCTCACCGCGGCGGGCGAGGCGCTGCTACCGCACGCGGAGCGGGCCGCCGTCGCCGCCGACGAGGGCGCGCAGGCGCTGCGCTCGGTGAGCTCGCTGCACGGCGGCGTCGCCACCTTCGGCCTGCTGCGCAACGCCGGCTACTACCTGCTGTCCGACCTGGCGCAGCGGTTCCACGACGACCACCCCGACGTGCGGATCCGGCTGATCGGCCTGAACTCGGTGGAGGTCGCCGCCGCCGTCGCCGCGGGCACGGTGGAGGCCGGACTGGTGGTGCTGCCCATCGACGACGAGGGCCTGGAGGTGACGCCGCTGCTGCGCGACGAGGTCCGCTACGTCACCGCCGATCCGGCGCGCGCCGCGGAACCAGTGGGCATCGAGGACGTCGCGCGCGCCAGCCTGATCCTCTACGACGCGCACTACGGCTGGACCGACCCGACCCGCCGCCAGCTCGCCGACCGCGCCCAGCTCGCCGGGGTGAAGCTGGAACCGCGGATCGAGGTCGAGCACGTCGAATCCGCGCTGGCGCTGGTCGAACGCGGCATAGGGGACACCATCGTCGCCGGCGCCGTCGCAGGCGGGGCCGGGTTCCCGCGCGCCCTGCACACCACCGGCTTCCGCGAACCGCTGCACGACACGGTGGCGCTGGTGCGCAGGCAGGGCGCCACCCTCTCCCCCGCCACCCGCGAACTCGCCCGCCTCGCCCAGAAGATGCTCCTGCAACGCCCGAACCCCCGCGGCTGACGGCGCGGTACTCCGATGATCTTCCCGGGTGATCTTGCCTGCGCGACGGGGTGAACGCCAGGCGTTCCACTCCCGTCCCCCGCCGGTCCGGCGCCATGGTGCAGACCGGATCCGGCACGAGGCGGGAGGAACCGGATGGGCGCGACGTTGCGGATCGAGTCGCTCGCGGTCGAGGACGGCCGGGGCTGGCAGGAGCCCTACGACCTGTCGGGACGGCTGGTCGCGATCGTCGGCCCAATCGACCGCGGGAAGACTTCGCTGGTCGACTGCATCGACTTCGTCTTCGGCCGCGAGGTGCAGTTCCGGGGCGCGGTGGACGCACGGCTGGTCTCGGTCCGGGCCCGGGTGCGGATCGGCGACGAGGACGTCGTCCTGCACCGATCCCGGCGCAAGCCGAACACCGTCGACGTGCGAACCCCGGAGGGAAGCCCGATCACGTCCCTGCCGATCCGGCGGCAAGGCGACCAGCAGGAGTTGTCGGACTGGCTGCTCGCCCGGCTGGGGCTCGACGACGCCTTCGCGTCCGTGCGGCTCGCCAGGGACAGGCGGCTCTCCTTCGCCCACGATCTGCTTCCGTACCTGCACATCCGGCAGGACGACAGCGAACGGTTCATCATCCGCCCGCGATCCGAGGACGCGGCTCGGCGCGTCGTCGCCGCACTGCTGCTGGGGTTGACCAGCGAGAGATCGGAACGGCTGCGCACCCGCGCGAGCGAGCTGCACAACCTGGCCGAGAGCCGTCGGCGGGACGTCGCGCGGATCCGGGCCTTCCTCGACGAGTCACCGGCGACCGAGTCCGTGGCGCTCGACGCCGACCTGGCCCGACTCCGGGACGGTGCGGCGCGGGCCGCGCGGCGGCTCCGCGAGCTGCGCGAGCAAGGCCGAGCCGCCACCAGGTTCGCCGACCACTTGCGGAAGCGGTTGGAGCAGGCGCGGGAGCGGCTGTCGTCCAGCGAGGACGACCTGGACCGCGCGCTGCGGCAGCGCGACGCGACGCGCCGCGAACTCGCTCACCTGGACGCTTCCCTGGCAGAGCTGGCGAAGGACCCCACCGTTCCGGACGAGCACGGCCGGGCGCTGCCACTGCTGCGCTACGACACGTGCACCGCCTGCGGCGGGGATCTCAGCTCGCGCGTGGTTCCCCCGGGACGGTGCAGCCTGTGCACCGAACCGCTCCCGGACGCGGCGCGAGCAGCGGAAGCACAACGGCTGCGGCAGCGGCGGCAGCGGGTCGCCGGACCGCTCGCCGAGCACCAGCAGGAGCTAGATCGAGCTCGCGCCGCGGTCGACCGCGCCCGGCAGCAGCACGCGGATGCCCGAACGGCGTTCGACGGGGACACGTCCGACTCGGTCGCCCCGCACGTCGACGCGATCGCCGCGGCCACCGCGGAACTGGAATCCCTGCGCGCGCGGATCACGGTGCTGGAGCGGATTCGGGAACCGCACGAACGGCTCGTGCGACGGCAGCGCGAGATCGAGGAGCTCGAACACGAGCATGAGCTGACCTGCGACGAACTCGACCGGGCCGAGGCGGAGCTGACCAAGCCGGAGGACGTCCTTCAGCACATCGACGACCTGTTCCGCCGCATCGTGGACGCGTTCGACCTGCCCTGGTCCACCGGACGCGCCCGGCTGCACCCGGAGACGCTGCTGCCGATGGTCGACGAGCAGGACTTCGGCCAACGGGGCGGCGGCTCGCGCACCGCGGTGTCCGTCGCCTACAGCCTGGCGTTGCTGATGCACGCCTTGGAAGATCCGATGCGGTCCCAACTCCCCACTCTGCTGGTCCTGGACTCACCGCAGAAGAACATGGGGCGGAACGATCCCGATCAGGACCTGGTCACGCGGATGTACACCAGGATCAGCGACTACTTCGAGGAACGCCGGAGGCATTCCGGTGGCCGATTCGAGAACGTGCAGCTCATCATCGTCGACAACGACATCCCCGCGAAGGTCCGCGACCACTTCCGGCCGCTGATCGAGTTCGAGGGAGACGAGGGGTTCATCCGCGATCTGGAGAATCCGCACGGCTTGCCGGACTTCCCCGAGCAGCTGGCTCTCGACCTGAACGAGGGGTGAAACGCGCGGTTCCGAACCGCTCCGGGCGGCAGGCGAACGGCGACGACGTGGGGCCGGCGTGCTGGCTCGCGGACGTTCCGAGCGGGCCCGGTCCCTCGGTGCTGCGGACCACGAACGAATGGCCATCGGTGCAGCCCTCGCCCGTCGCCGAAGCGGAACACGACCCGACCCGGCAGCCTACAGTCCACAGCGGACTAGCGGGTTCCGGGGGCGGCGCGGGCGCGGGGGGGGGAAGTCCGCCTGGCGGTCGCGGGGCGGCGCTTCGGGGTGTTCTTCCCGGTGGTTCCGGTGCGGCGCTTGCGGGAGCGGGTCCGCTTCGCCGGGACCCCGGCGTAGGTGACGCCGAGCAGCAGGGCCTGCAGCACGGCGGCCAGCAGCACACCACCCCACAGCGCCGGGCCGGACAACTGCACGAACACCAGCGAAGTCGGCGCGGTGACCAGGAATCCCCACATGCCGACCAGGCTGTTGCCGGTGTGGTCGAACAGCAGCACGTCCAGCGCGATCCACGCCCACACCACCGCGACCAGCGCCAAGTAGCCCAGCCCCGCCGGGTTGAACAGGTACCGGTGGAGGGCTGCGGTGGCCGGGGTGCGCCGTGGGCCGTGCATGGGGTGAGCCTCCCAGAGAAGTCGATCAAGTGCTTCGATCTTCACTATCCCGGCGTGGCGGCCCCGTCCGCATGAGCAGTTCTACCCATCCGGCCCCGGCGTTCGGCCGAACCCGGTCAGCGGCGCAGCAGCGCCACCACGAACTCGGAGTCGGACGTGAACGGTCGCACGTCCCAAGTGGACAGCGCCAGGTCCACCTCCAGGCCCGCGGCGGCCACGTCGGCGAAGAACTCGTCGAACCCGTAGCCGCGGCCAGCGCCGAACCCGGCGGCCACCCGGCCCTCCGGGGCCAGGTGCGCGCGGAAGCGCCGCAGCACCTCGCGGCGGGTGGCGGGGGCGAGGAACGCCAGCACGTTCCCGGCGCACACGATCGCGTCGAACGGTTCGTCGATCCCCCGCGCGGGCAGGTCCAGCTCGGCGAGGTCCGCGACGAGCCAGCGCGGTCCCGGGTGGTCCTGCTCGGCGGCCGCGATCAACGTCGGATCCACGTCGACGCCGACGACCCGGTGCCCGGCGGCCGCCAGCGCGGCTCCGACCCGGCCCGGCCCGCAGCCCGCGTCGAGGACGCGCGCGCCGCGCGGCACCATCGCGTCCACCAGCCTGGCTTCGCCCGCCAGGTCGTCACCCGCCCGGGCGAGCCCGCGCATCCGCTCGACGTACCAGTCCGAGTGCCCGGGGTCCGCGGCGACCTTCTGCATCCAGAGACTCTGCTCGACCATGCCCCCATCCTGCCGCGCCCGGGATGCGAAGCTCGATCCGCACCCGAGGCAGCACCGGGAGACGAGGGATGACGCTGGACGACGACGGACTCCGGTTCGACGACCACCGCTGGGTCGCGCACGTGCTGGTGGCACGCGCGGGGCGCTACCTGGTGCTCAAGCGCGGCGCGGACCGCTACCTCGGTGGCCGGTGGGACCTGCCCGGTGGCACCGTCGAACCGGGCGAGGACCTGCGCGCCGCGGCCGAACGCGAAGCCGCCGAGGAAGCCGGGCTGGTCGTCCGAGCCACCGATGAGCTGGCCCGGTTCAGCAACGCCGACACGCGCGGCAGGCCGATCTGCTACCACACCGTCACCTTCCTCGGCGCCGAAGCGGATCCCGAGGCGGAGGTGGTCACCTCGCCGGAAGAGCACGACGAGCACCGCTGGCTCACCCTGGAGGAGACGCTGCGGCTCGACCTGGTGTGGCACGTGCGCCGCGCCTTCGACGCCCTCGCCGACCGGTGACCGCCCCGTCCGCCACCCCGCAGGAGGTATCGCACCCGTGAAAACCCGAGTCGACCGCGCATGCCTCGTGGTGCTGCTGCTGGTGGGGGCGAGCACCGGGTTCTGGGCCTTCGTCGCGCCGGAGTCCTGGCACGCTTCGTTCCCGGGTTTCGGCTTGGACTGGCTGCCGCGGCTGGGCCCGTACAACGAGCACTTGACGCGGGACACCGGCGCGATGTTCCTCGCGCTGGCGACGCTCAGCGGTGCGGCGCTGCGGCGGGTCGACGACGTGGTGCTCACCCGGGCCGCCGGTGCGGCGTGGCTGGTGTTCAACGCGCTGCACTTCGGCTTCCACAGCACGATGCTGCACATGTACGGCCTGCTCGACCAGGTGCTGAGCATGGGCAGCCTCGGCCTGGTCACCGGCCTGGCGCTCGTCCTGGTCCTGCCCGGCCGGGCGAGCGGTCAGGGGGCGTCGCGGTAGGCGGTGCCGGCGGCGTTGGGTTCGGCACCGTCGTAGAGGCCGGTGGGGCTGGTGCCGGTGGAGAGGGTGAACCAGGCGTAGCGCTCCACGAACGGCAGCCCGTCGAGCATGGCGGCGGAGTCGCGCACGAAGTCCGCCTGCTGCTGCTCGTCCGGGTAGCGCGGAGCGTCCCCGGAGAAGTCGATGAGCGCGTACTCGGTGACCCACACCGGTTTCCCGTAGCGGTCGTGGACGGCCTGCACGTAGTCGCGGAGCTGATCGGTGGCCTGCGGCGAGAAGTCGCCGCCGTACCAGTGCAGCGGGATGAAGTCGACGCGCAGCCCGCGTTCCTCGGCGCCGCGCAGGAACCGGTCGAGCCAGCCGTCGTCCTGGTCGGCGCCGGTGGCGACGGCGGGCGCGCTCAGCCGCATCCCGGTCTCCTCCAGCTGCGGCCACAGGTCGAGGGCCTGCTCGACGGTCATCCCGGCCTGCTCGTCGAAGTCCGGTTCGTTGAAGGTGAGCAGCGTCGACCCGGACTCCTTCGCCGCGTCCAGGTCCTGCGGGTTCACCGAGTCGGCGCCCCAGATCATCGGCACGAACTCGGCGCCGTCGGGCGCGGTGACGCCCTGCGGGTCGGCGGCCCAGCCGTAGAACCAGTCGGCGCCGACGTCGCGCAGCGCCGCGTCCACCCCGTCGCCGGGGTTGACGCTGACGCCCTTGCCGCCGGCGTCGTCGGCTCCGGCGGTCGCGGGGACGAGCAGCAGGGCCGCGGCCGCGGTCACCGCGGCCCACCACGTCCGGCGCGGGAACGTCCTGATCATCGATTCCTCCTGGCGTCGCCGCAGTTCCCGCCCGCGCGGCGGACGCGGCCGGGACGTCGGGATCATCGTAGGGCGCCGCCACGCGTTCCGATCCCCTTTGAATTTCCCGGTTTTCTCGTCGGTGGACCGCGCGTTCGGCGGTACCGCAACGGGTTCCGGGCGTGCCGTCCGCCGCTGCGGGCGCGGCTCGACCACCCTGGCTCGACGCGGCGACGCCGGAACCGGCCGGACCGGACGAAGCGGGCACGACGGGCGGCCGCGCCACGCCCTACCGCGTCCACCTGGTGAAACGCGAGTCCGGCTCAGCATTCCCATGCAGTGGGAGATCGACGCGCAGGGTCACCACTGACGACCGTCCGCATCGGACGAGCTCCACATCGGGTGAGGTGCGCGGCAGATCCTGTGCGCAGCGTCACCGAATCGGCGGGGACCGGTCGCACGGGCCCACCCCCGCCGCCGGGCCGCCCGAACGGCAGGACCATGCTCGTTCCCGTGCCCCAACACCGAAACACCCGACAGGAGGTCGACGACGTGTCGCCAAGCCCGGTGCGCGCCGCGGACGTGGACGCCGCGGCCCAGCGGTTCAGCACGACGATCCCCCCGACCCCGCTGCAGCACAACGAACGGCTCTCCACCCGGCACGGGCTCGACGTGCGGCTCAAGCGGGAGGACCTCACGCCGGTGCGGTCCTACAAGGTGCGCGGGGCGTACAACTTCATCAGCCAGCTCTCCGCGGAGCAGCGCGAGCGCGGCGTCGTGTGCGCCAGCGCGGGCAACCACGCGCAGGGCGTGGCGTTCGCCTGCGAGTCGCTCGGCGTCGCCGCCCGCGTGTACCTGCCCCGCACCACGCCGCGGCAGAAGCGGCAGCGGGTGGCGCGCTTCGGCGGCAGCCACGTCGAGGTCATCGTGCTCGGCGACACCTACGACGACGCCGACGCCGCGGCCCGCGCCGACGCCGCCGACAGCGGCATGACGCTCATCCCCGCGTTCGACGACCCGCGCACCATCGCCGGGCAGGGCACCGTGATCCGCGAGGTCGTCCAGCAGCTCGGCAAGGCCCCCGACGCGGTGGTGGTGCCCGTCGGCGGCGGCGGGCTGCTCGCCGGAACCCTCACCTGGCTGCGGGAGAACCACCCGCAGGTGCGGGTGATCGGCGCGGAACCGCAGGGCGCGGCGAGCATGGCGCTCGCGCTCGACCGCGGCGAACCGTCCCCCGTGGACGATCTGGATCCGTTCGTGGACGGCGCCGCGGTGCGCGTCGTCGGCCGCAACCCGCACGCCATCGCCGCGCTGGACCCGCCGGACCTGGTGGCGGTGCCGGAAGGGCAGATCTGCGTCGAGATCCTCGACCTGTACCAGTCGGACGGCATCATCAGCGAGCCCGCGGGCGCGCTGTCCCCCGCCGCGCTCGCCCAGGACCTCGGGCTGGCGCCGGGCTCGACGGTGGTGTCGCTGATCTCCGGCGGCAACAACGACGTGAGCCGGTACGCGGAGATCGTGGAGCGGGCGCTGGTGTTCGAGGGGCGCAAGCACTACTTCCTCGTCGAGTTCCCGCAGGAACCCGGTGCGCTGCGCCGGTTCCTCGACGACGTGCTCGGCCCGGACGACGACATCGCGCTGTTCGAGTACGTCAAGCGCAACAACCGGGAGACCGGCCCCGCCCTGGTCGGGCTCGAACTCGGCGCCCCTGAGAACCTGGACCCGATCCGCAAGCGGATGGAAGCGATCCCGCACCGCATCCAGCAGGTCCCGCCGGACAGCCCGCTGTTCCACTTCCTGGTGTGAGTTCGCCGGGGTGAACGGCCCACCACGGGCCGGTGGGCCGTTCACCTGGCGGCTAGGGGTGTTGCAGGACGTCCATGATGCGACCGACGTAGTCGTCGTGGTCGGCCTGGAGGCAGGCGCGCTGGGCGTGCTTGCCGTTGCAGCCCTCGCCCCAGCCGCTGCCGTCGCCGTAGCCGAGGAAGTCGTGCGGGATGCCGGCCGCCGCGAGGTTCGCCGCGGTGACGACGGCGGTCTCCCGCACCCGGTTCTCCGCGATGGCCAGGACCGGATCGTCCAGCAGGTTCCCGCCGTTGCCCGCGTAGATCGCGACGCCCATGCCGCGCAGGGCGTCGACGTGCTGCGCGGGGCTCTGCGCGTTCCAGATGCCGTCGTTCGGCCACACCGGTGAGCCGAAGATCGCGTCCGGCGGGTCGAGCGGCGTGCCCGCGCCGTCCCACCGCGTCGAGGCGGTGACGGCGGCGCGGATCTCCGGGTTCAGCAGGTCGAGGTCCCCGGAGAAGCTGCCGACGTAGCGGAACAGGTCGGGCCGGTGCTCGGCGTAGTGGAACGCGCCGAAGCCGCCCATCGAGTGCCCGGAGATCGCGCGGCCCTCGCGGGTGGCGATGGTGGCGAGGTTGTCGTCGATCAGCGGGATCAGCTGGTCGAGGTGGAAGGTCTCCCAGTTCTGCACGCCGGAGCTCCCCGGCGCCACCCAGTTGGTGTACCAGCCGCGTCCGCCGCCGTCGGGCTCCACGGCGATCAGCGGGACTCCCGCGGTGGCCGCCTCGGTGATCTCCATGTTCTGCACGGCGTTCGGGTACTCCGGCGAGCCGTGCAGCGTGTAGTGCACGGGATAGCGGGTGGTGCCGTCGTAGCCGTCGGGCAGCGTCACCATGACGACGTGCTCACCGGAGACCTGGCCCGGCAGCACCGGGTGCTCCGGCACCTGGTCGGTGCGCACGGTGATGGTGAACGTCCGCGCGCTGTGCCATTCCGGCTGCCCGACGACGGTGATCCCGTGCCCGTCGGCGAAGTGCGGCGGTGCGGGTTCGGCGATCGCCGCCGGTCCGGTCAGCCCGGCGGTGGCGGTGAGGGCGATCAGCGCGGCGGCCCAGCGGCGCGGCGCGGTCCGGTGTTCGGTTCGCATCAGGTTCCCCCGGATGAGGTCGACCCGCCTCCCCTGACGGGTGCCGTGCTGAGCGAACCAAGGCCGGGTGGCCGGGTTCCAGCGGCCAGTCGGGTGATCGCGGCGGCAACATTCCGCACCTGTGCGCGAACTTCCGCCTTTTTCGGCATATGCCAGAGAGTTTTCGGGTGATCCGGTCGCAGCGCGGCCGTGTTCAGCGACCCCGAGTTGTGGGACCTTGTCCTTCCGGGGCGGGCGGGGCCGCCCTCCGGGGAGGTCGTGGGGATGTCGGGTTCTGACGAGCGATCCTGCCCACCTGCCGGCCGGGTGGACAACACCGTCAACATCGCGCCGGGTGCCCGGGTGCGCACCGTGGTCCAGGGCGGGGTCCTGCACGGCGACCTGATCGGGAACGCCGGGCGCACCGCGCTCGACGAGCCGCTGCGCGTGCTCGCGCGGGAGGTGCGCACCCGCTGGAAGCGGGAGGAGGCGCGGGTGCTGCGCGAGCACGAGGCGCTGCCGGTGCGGTGGGAGGCGGCACCAGACCGGCTGAGCGGCCACTGGCACGGCGACCGGGCGGACGCCCCGATCGACCTCTCCGGCGTGTTCGACGAGGAGGCGAACGGGATCCTGCTGACCTACGGCGCGCTGCCGTGGGGACGGCTCGTGGTGCTGGGGCCCGCCGGGTCCGGGAAGACGGTGCTCACCGTCGACTTCGTGCTGCGGGTGCTGGCGGAGCGGCAGCGGGGCGGCCGGTGGGCCGGCGGCCCGGTGCCGGTCCGCTTCGACCTCGGGGCCTGGGACCCGAGCGCGATCGGCCTCCGGAACTGGCTGATCGAGCGGCTCGCGCACGACTACCCGCAGCCGGGCGGCAGGCGGACGGCCGCCGACCTGGTCGATTCCGAGCTGATCCTGCCCGTGCTCGACGGTTTCGACGAGATCGCCGAACCCCGGCGCGGCACCGGGCTGCGCGCGATCAGCAGGCACGAGGGGCCGTTGCTGATGACCAGCCGCGAAGCGGAGTACGCCGCCCTGGTGGACAAGACCGGCCCGGTGAAGCGGTCCGCCGCGATCCGGCTCGTCGAACTGGACGAGGCGGGCCTGATCGAGCACCTGGCGCGCGGCGGGGTCGAGTCGGGGCGCCGCTGGCGTTCGGTGCTGCGGGGCTCACCGGCGGATCCGGACGGCGCGGCGTCCCGCGACCTGCTGCAGGTGCTGCGGAACCCGCTGATGGCGTCGCTGGCCCGCACCGCGTACCGGGAGGACGACGCCCGCCCGGCGGAACTGCTCGACCGGGACCGGTTCCCGACGCAGGAGCGGTTGAAGGACCACCTGCTGCAGAAGTACGTCCCCACCGTCTACGACGACGAGCTCGCCGACACCCGGCCGATCGAGATGCGGTGGCCGTGGACGCAGGAGCAGGTGCAGCCCTGGTTCCGGCACCTCGCCACGCACCTCGTGCGGCGCGACCTGCGCCCCCGCTCCCGGCCGAGATCGCCCGGTCCCGCCCAGGACCTCGCCTGGTGGAAGATCGCCGACGACCTGCCCCGGCGCACCCGGATGCTGGTGGTCGCGCTGGTCACCGGCGCGGTGGTGGGGGTGGTGGTGTTCCTCGGGCACTCGGCGCTGTTCGTGGCCGGGGGCAACGGCGTGCCGGCGAGCCTGGTGGCGGGCGCCGCGAACGGGTTCCTCAACGGGACGATGGCCGGGCCCGGGTTCGGCCTCGCGCACGGCGCCCGGTTCGTCTTCCGGCGGGCCGCGATCGAGCCCTCCCACGTGCGCTTCCGGTTCCGGCGCGGACCGCGCAGACCGGACTCCCGCTCGTTCCGCACGATCGCCACCAGGGCCGCGGTGGCGCTGCTGCTGGGCACGGTGTTCGGGTTCTGCTGCGGGTTCGTGCCCGGGCTGCTGCGCGCCTGGTCCACCCCCGAGGCCCCGGTGCTGCTCAGCGCCCTGGTGGACGGGCTGCTGTTCGCGGCGATGTTCGGCATCGGCGCCGGGCTCGTGCTGTTCCTCGCGGCGATCTTCGACGCGCCCCTCGACATCGGCGCGGCGGCCAGCCCCGAGGCGCTGCTGGCCGCCAACCGCCGCACCGCGCTGGTGCAGCTGCTGCTGTTCGGCCCGGCGTTCGGGATGTGCGTCGGGTTCAGCGGTTTCCTGGTGGTGGAGCTGCTCGGCGGCGGGCTGTGGGGCCTGCCGCTGACGTGGAGCTCGATCAGCACGATCAACTTCGGCGTGCTGGGCGGCGCCGGCGGTGGCCTCGGGGCGGTGCTCGCGTTGAGCGCCTGGGGCGAGTGGGTCGTGTTCGGCCGCATCTGGTTGCCGCTGCGCGGGCGGCTGCCGTGGCGGACGATCACGTTCCTGACCGATGCCCACGAACGCGGCGTGCTGCGCAGGCACAGCCCGGTCTACCAGTTCCGGCACGCCCTGCTCCGGGACCACTTGGCCGGCTAGCTGTCAGCCCGCGTCCCAGCTGATCGGCATCGCCGACGGCCCGCGGGTGGACAGGCCGTCCTTCCACTCGATCGCCGCCTCGTCGGTCACCCGCAGCCCGGGCAGCCGCCGCAGCAGCACGTCCAGCGCGACCTGCAGCTCCATCCGGGCCAGCGGGGCGCCGAGGCAGTGGTGCGGGCCGTGCCCGAAGCCCACGTGCGAGGCTTCCGCCCGCGCCAGGTCCAGCTGCTCTGGGTTCCGGTAGACCGCCGCGTCCCGGTTCGCCGAGGCCGTCGCGGGCAGCACCGGTTCCCCGGCGCGCACCAGCACCCCGCCCAGCTCGACGTCCTCCAGCGCGTAGCGCGCGATGCCCGCCCCGTTGCCGAGCGGCACGAAGCGCAGCAGCTCCTCCACCGCGCGCGGCACCAGGTCCGGCTCGGCGCGCAGCCGCGCCAGCTCCTCGGGGTGCTCCAGCAGCACGTGCACGAAGTTCGGGATCTGCGAGGCGGTGGTCTCGTGCCCGGCGACGAGGATCGCCTCGGCCAGCGAGAGCATCTCGTCCTCGGACAGCCGGTCCTGCTCGTCGCGGGCGGCGACGAGGGCGCTGAGCAGGTCGTCGCGGCCGTGCTCGTCCCGCCTGCGCTCCGCGATCAGGCCCGCCATGTACTCCCGCATCGCGCCGATGGCCTCGGCGACCTCGCCGGGGGTGAACTTGGTGGTGGACAGGAACGCGTCGGACCACTGCCGGAAGTCCCCGCGGTGCGCGTAGGGCACGCCGAGCAGTTCGCAGATCACGGTGATCGGCAGCGGCAGCGCGAAGTCCGCCACCAGGTCGGCGGGCGGCCCGGCGGCGAGCATCGCGTCGACGAACCCGTCGGCGATCTCCTGGACGCGGGGGCGCAGCTGTTCGACGCGGCGCTGGGTGAACGCCTTCATCACCAGCCGGCGCAGCCTGCTGTGCTCGGGCGGGTCCATGCTGAGGATGTTGCCGCTGGAGCCCTGGTGCGGGCGCATCCGCGGCTCGTCGCGCCCGACGCTGGCGGCGCGGCTGAACCGCGGGTCGCCGAGGACGACCTTGACGTCCTCGTAGCGGCTGGCCAGCCAGGCCGGTTCGCCGTAGGGCAGCCGGACGCGCAGGAGCGGCTGTTCGCGCAGCTCCTGGAACAGCGGTTCCGGGTCGAGCCGTTCCGGTCGGCTGAACGGGAAGGTCCGGGGCTCCGCGGTGGTCATGCGCAACTCCTGCGGGTGGGCTGTTCGGGCGCCACCCACCCTACAACTAAGTCAGCTGATTGTCTTAGTTCCCCGGGGTGCGTCAGCCCGCGTGGCCGAGGCGCCGGGACAGCTCCGCCGCCCCCTCCCGGATGATCCCGGTCAGCGCGCGGTCCGCCGCGTCGTCCCAGCGCGGCGTCGGCACCGAGGCGCTCATCGCCGCGACCACCGCACCCGAGGAGTCCCGCACCGGCGCGGCGACGCAGGCCACCGCCTCGTTCGACTCGCAGTGCTCCCGCGCGATGCCGGTCGCGGCGACCACGTCCAGCTCGCGGCGCAGCGCGCGCCGCGCGGTGGTGCTGCGCGCGGTCAGCGCCACCAGCCGCCGCCCCGCGTACAACTCCGCGAAGCGCCGCTTCGGCAGCGCCGCCAGCAGCACCTTGCCGACCGCCGTGCAGTGCGCGGGCAGCCGCCGCCCCACCGCCGAGACCATCCGCACCGGGTGCGCGCTGTCCACCTTCGCGACGTACAGCACCTCGGTGCCGTCGAGGACCGCGACGTGCACCGTCTCCCCGCACCGCAGCGCCGCCTCCTCCGCCGCGAGCCCGCCCTCGCGGGCCAGGTCGAGGCGTTCCGCGTAGGCCGAGCCGAGCTGGAACGTCCGCACCCCGAGCCGGAACCGGGTGCCGCTCTCCCCCGCCGCCACCAGGTAGCCGCGCTCGACGAGGGTGCCGAGCAGCTCGTGCACCGTGGTGCGCGGCAGGCCCAGCGCCGCGGTGATCTCGGGCGCGCTCAGCTCCGCCTCGGCCAGGAACAGCTCCAGGACGTCGAACGCCCGCCCCACCGCCGGTACCGCTCGTGCCATCGGCTCGCTCCTCCGCGTTCCGCCCCAGCGGCGCGCCATCCTACCCGCGGCGGATTGACCGGCTCCGCACGCCGAACCTACCGTTGCCGAACGTTGTCCGACATGTCGAACGGAGCGGCCGGTGCGGGAGACACGCGAATTCCTGGTGGCGCAAGGACTTCCCGGCGGCGGTCCGCAACTCCCGGTCAGCGGGAAGCGCTTCCCCGACGGCGCGCAGTACCGGGTGGAGATCCCCAGCACCGAAGGTCCCGAAGTGCTCGACGCCGTGCTGGACGAAGCCCGGGCGCGCGAGGTGCCGGTGCACCGGATCTCGCAGGGCAGCGGCGGCATGCTGCTCACCGCGGCCGAACTCGGCGCGATGTCCCGGACCGCGGCCGCCGCGTCGGTGGAGCTGAGCCTGTTCGCCCGCCCCGTCGCCGCCTGGGGCACCGGCGCCCTGGCCACCGCGAGCGGCGGCGGCCCGGTCGCCGCGCAGGCCCGCGGCACCGAAGGGCTGGTGCACGCGCTGGAGGACGTTTGCCGCACCGCCGAAGCCGGCGTCCGCAGCGTGCTGATCACCGACCTCGGCGTGCTGGCCACCGCGTCCCGGATGCGCAAATCCGGTGCGCTGCCTGCGGATCTGCGGTTCAAGATCAGCGTCCAGATGGGGCTGTCGAACCCGGCTTCGGTGCGCATCGCCGAACAGCTCGGCGCGGACAGCTACAACGTGCCCACCGACCTCGACCTCCAGCAGCTCGCCGACATCCGGGCCGCCACCGCGCTGCCGCTGGACGTGTACGTGGAGGCCCCCGACGACCTCGGCGGTTTCGTGCGGCACTTCGAGATCGCCGAGATCGTGCGGGTCGCCGCGCCCGTGCACCTGAAGTTCGGCCTGCGCAACGCCCCGAACATCTACCCGAGCGGCACGCACCTGACGCCGACCGCCGTCGCGCTGGGCCGCGAGCGGGTGCGCCGTGCGCAGATCGGGCTGGAACTGCTGCACCGCTACGCCCCGGAGGCCACCTGCTCGGCCCCGGCCGCCGCGGACCTCGCCCTGCCGCGCACCTGCTGACTCAGCGGGAAAATCCGCGGCGCCGACCACCCCGGACCGCGTACCGTGCGCGGGTCCGGAAGGTCGTGGGAGGAGCGGGACGGTGCGGATCAGGACGTTCGCCGAGGGTGACGCCGAAGCGGTGGTGGCGTTGTGGAAGTCGGCGGGGCTGACCCGCCCGTGGAACGACCCGTGGGCCGACGTGCGGCGCAAGCGGACCGTGCAACCGGAGATGTTCTTCGTCGCCGAGGACGGGTCCGGCGGCGTGGTCGGCACCGCGATGGCCGGCTACGACGGGCATCGCGGCTGGATCCACTACTTGGCGGTCGCCGACGAGCAGCGCGGCACCGGGTTGGGGCGCGCGCTGGTCGAGCGGGCGGAGGCCGCGCTGGCGGCGCTGGGCTGCCCGAAGGTGCAGCTGCAGGTCCGCCCGGACAACACCGGCGTCGTGGACTTCTACGAACGGCTCGGCTACGCGCCGTACGAGGTCGTCGATCTCGGCAAGCGCCTCATCCCGGACGGCTGAGGACGGCGCCGCCCCGGGAGGTCTCGGCTCGAAGACCCGTGCCCGGCGCGCGGTCCGAGCCCGCGAGCCGGGTTCCGGATCCGGACCGGAAAACCGGCGCCCCCGGTTGACCAGCGGAAACCACCGCGCCCGGTGCGTCCGCCCGCCCACCGCCCCGTCGCCGGGACCACACTGGACACCCGGCGGAGGGAGAGCGCGATGGGGGCGTTGGCGCGAGCGGGGATCGCGGTGCTCGTCGTGCTGCTGGTCAGCGGGGGCGCGGTGCTGGCCACCACCGGTGGCGGCCCGGTCCGGTGCGGTGAGCAGATCATGGGCCCGGACCAGGTGTGCCGCCTCGTCTCCAGCGCGGGCAGCACGCTCAACAGCTACGACGACCAGCGGGAGGTGCAACGCGCCGGCCAGGACCGGCGGCTGCTGCTGGCCGGGCTGACCGGGGCGTTGCTGCTGACGTGCGGCGGGCTGATCGCCGTGCTCGTGCCGTCGCGGCGCGAGCACGACCGGGTCAGTCGAGGGGCGCGCTGAGCACGGACCTGGCCTTCGCGCCGATCGTCTCGCGCACCCCGTCGGCGATGATCCGCAGCGCGTCCGGGTCGCCCTTCACCTGCGAGCGGGCCGTGTTCAGCGCCTGCGACACCGTCACGTGCGGCGGCACGAGCGGCACCGCCGGGTCGACCCGGGCGTCCACGACGGCGGGCCGGTCGGCGTGCAGCGCCGCGTCCCACACCGGTCCGGCCTGGTCGGCGTCGGCCAGCTCGTGCCCGGACAGGCCGAGCAGCTCGGCCCACCTCGCGTACGGCACCTCCGGCAGGTGCTGGGCCTCCGGGTAGGGCTTGTCGCCGAGCATGGCCCTGGTCTCCCAGGTCACGTAGGACAGGTCGTCGTTGGCGAGCACCAGCACGGTGAACCGCGGATCCGCCCACTCCCGCCAGTACTTCGCCACCGTGATCAGCTCGTTGACCCCGTTCATCTGCATCGCCCCGTCCCCCACGAGCGCGACCACCGGCCGCTCGGGGTGGGCGAACTTCGCCGCGAGCGCGTAGGGCAGCCCGCCGCCCATCGACAGCAGGGTGCCGGAGAGGCTGCCGAGCATGCCGGGCCGCATCTCCAGGTCGCGGGCGTACCAGCTGGTGGCGGTGCCGCAGTCCGCGGCGACCATCACGTCGTCGGGCAGCCGCCGGGACAGCTCCCGCACCACCAGTTCCGGGTTGAGCCCGCTGGTGTCCGCGTCGGCGCGCTTCTCGCTGTAGGACTCCCAGCGCCGCGTCCACTTCCCGATGTGCTCGCGCCACGTGCCGTCGGTGCGCTCGTCGAGCTGCGGCAGCAGCGCCTCCAGGGTCGCGCGGGCGTCGCCGACGAGGTTCACCTCGGTCTCGTAGCGGAGGCCGCAGCGGGCGCCGTCCACGTCGATCTGCACGGCCCGCGCCTGCCCCGGCGCCGGGTAGAACTCGGTGTAGGGCATGTTCGAGCCGACGATCAGCAGGGTGTCGCACTCGCGCATCAGGTGCCAGCTCGCGGTCGAACCGAGCAGCCCGATGGGTCCCGTGACCCACGGCAGCGCGTCGTCCAGGACGGTCTTGCCCAGCAACGCCTTCGCGGCCCCGGCGCCGAGCCGGTCGGCGACCGCGGTGAGCGCGTCGGTGGCCCCGTGCGCGCCCGCTCCCGCGAGGATCGCGACCTTCTCCCCCGCGTTGAGCACGTCGGCGGCCTGCGCGATGCCGCGCGGGTCGGCGGCCCCGACCGGGGTGCTCGGCACCGCGGAGGTCCGGTAGTAGCCGTGCTCGGCGGGCGGCTCCGGCACCGCTTCCCGCTCCAGCAGGTCGCTCGGCAGCACCAGCGCCGTCACCGTCCGGTGGGCCAGCGCGGTGCGGCACGCGCGGTCGACGAGGTGGCGGACCTGGCTGGGTTCCACCAGCTGCTCGCAGAAGTCGCCCGCGACGTCCTTGAACAGGTTCGTCAGGTCGATCTCCTGGTAGTAGCCGCCTCCGAGCGCGGTGCTCGCGGTGTGCCCGAGCAGCGCCACCACGGGCTGGTGGTCGAGCTTCGCGTCGTAAAGCCCGTTGAGCGCGTGCACCGCGCCGGGGCCGCTCGTCACGGCGCAGCAGCCCAGCTCGCTGCCGCCGTACTTCACGTCCGCGCAGGCCGCGAACCCCGCCGTCTCCTCGTGCCGGACCTGGATGAACTCGGTGTCGGGAGCGGTGCGCAGCGCGGCGATCACCCCGCCGATCCCGTCGCCCGGGTAGCCGTAGAAGCGACGCGCTCCCCAGGCGCCGAGGCGTTCGACGATGTGCTCGGCGACGTTCTTCGGATCAGCCACTGGTCGCGGTACCTCCTCGCGGGGGTCGGCCGCCGGGTGGCGGTGGCGGTCCGCCACCTGGCGGGACGGAGTTCTGGTTCAGCGCCCCTTCACGGCGTCCTTCACCTTCTCCACGGCCTGCTTGAAACCGCCCTTGGCCTGGTCGGCCTTGCCTTCGGCCTGCCACTGCTCGTTGCCGGTGACGTCCCCGGCCTTCTCCTTGGCCTGGCCCTTGAGCTCTTCCGCCTTGTGCTGGGCCTTGTCCTCGTCACCCACGACGTCATCTCCTTCCGGTGGACGTTGCCTTCCACCGGCGCGTACCCGTTCAGCGCGCGGCTACACATCCCGGTGCGCACACCCGTTCGGCCGCCGGTTCACCGGTGGGCGGGCGGCGCGGTGGCTCGGGTTCCGGCGCGGCGTGGCCGGATCCCCCTCGGCCTGGTCCGTCAGATGCGGACGAGCTCGTCGAGGAGGTCCCCGGCCTTGCTGATGTCCTCGGTGAGCGGCCGGTCCTCCACCCGCGGGTCGAGGGTGTCGGCGGCGAGCCGGAACGCGTCCCGCGCCGGCACGTCCACCAGGTCGGCCTCGCGCATCCGCAGCGCCCGCACCGCGGCGACGAGCTCGCAGGCCAGCAGCCGCCGGTACGCGGCGGCGGCAGCGGTGGTGGCGCGCGCGGCCTGGGTGGAGAAGCTGGCGTGGTCTTCGAGCCCGCGGGAGACGACGGCGGTGCCGAGGGTGGCGGGCAGCGCGGCGTGGCGCAGTTCCGCGAGCGCGTCGTGCGCCACGTATTCGAGGATCATCACCCCGGAGCTGCCGGTGGGGCCGGCGGCGAGGAACGGGCGCAGCCCGGTGAACTCCGGCTCGACCAGGTCGCCGAGGCGCGCGGCGGAGAGCTCCGCCACCTGGTGCACCGTCGCCCGCACCCAGTCGAGCGCGGAGGCGACGTAGGCGGTGTGGAAGTGCGCGTGGTGGTAGGCGTCGCGGTGCACCACCGAGATCATCGGGTTCTCGGTGCCCGCGTTGATCTCGATGGCGAGCACGTCCCGCAGGTAGTGCACCGCGTCCACGGCGGCGCCCTGCACCTGCGGGTAGGCGCGCAGCCCGAACGGGTCCTGGATGCGCCTGCCCGGTTTCGGGGTGCTGTCCAGCCCGAGCAGCCGCCGCATCTGGGCGGCGCAACCGACCTGCCCGGCGTGCGGGCGGGCTTCGTGCACCGGCGTCGCGTACGCCTCCGGGTTGCCGTCGAGGGCGACGTAGGTGAGCGCGGCGACGACGTGGCTGGCGCGGGTGAGCCGCTCCAGGTCGAGGGTGGCGAGAGTCGCTTCGGCGAGGGTGGCGGCGTTGCTGCTCATGAACGCGAGCGCGTCGCCCGCCGCGATCTCCACCGGCTCGACCCGCCCGGACAGCCAGGGGCGTTCTCCGGCGAGGGCGAGCGCGATCTCGGCGAGCGGTGCGAGGTCGCCGGTGCCGATGGCGCCGAGCCGGTGCACCAGCGGCAGCGCCCCGGTGCGGACCGCCTGGGCGAGCGCGGTGATCAGGTCGGGGCTGACTCCCGCGCGGCCCGCGACGAGCTGATTGAGGCGGATCAACAGCGTGCCGCGGGTGTGCTCGGCGGACATGGGTTCGCCGCTGCCGCCCGCGTGGCTGCGCAGCAGCCGGAGCCCGTGCTCGGCGGAGTCGCGGTCGCCGACCACGTCGTCCTTGTTGGCGCCGACGCCGGTGGTCCGGCCGTACACGACGCGTTCGGTGCTGAGCTCGTCGGCGAGCCGCCACGAGTGCTCGGCCACCCGCAACGCCGCCGTGGACAGGTCGATCGCCGGCGGTCCCGCGGTCCGCGCGACGTCGGCGACGTCGGCGCACCGCAGCGTGCGGCCGTCCACCCGGATCACTCTCGTCTCCTCTCGATCGGCCGGTCCAGTATGGGCGCGGCGGGACGCGGCGCCGGTGAGATCATCCGCACTCCGCGGGCCGGGCGGCCACGGCCGGGGTTATCGTCGCCGGTCGGCGGCCGCCGGGTCGCCGACCGTCCGCGAACAGGAGGACCGAGTGCTCGCCCTCGTCGTGTCCCTGCAGGTCAAGCCCGGCCACCGGGACGGTTTCCTGGCCGCCATCACCGCCGACGCCGAGGCGTCCGCGGCGAACGAGCCGGGCTGCGTGAGCTTCGACGTGGTCGTCGACACCGCGGACGACCACCACTTCTTCCTGTACGAGGTGTACCGGGACCGGGAGGCGCTGGAGGCGCACCGGGCGAGCCCGCACTTCGCCGCCTGGACCGAGGCCGCGGCCGAGCACCTGGTGCCGGACTCCCGCCAGGTCACCGTCACCGAACGCCTGGTGCACGAATCTTGATCACCGCCCGGTGGGCGGGTCCGCTCAGCGGGCGGTCACCGGGGCCAGCCACAGCCCGGTGATGGCGTCGACGAGCCCGGTGGCGGCGTCGTCCCAGCTGGAGCGCGGCGTGGTGGCGGAATCGGCGAGCGCCCGCTCCCGTTCGGCGGGCATGTGCACCATGAGCTGCCGCGCCATGTCGTTGCGTTCGGCGCGCACCTCGTCCGGCAGCGCGGGCAGGCACCGGCGCAGCCCGTCGATGATCCGGTGCAGCGAGGGCTCGCTGAGCGATTCCTCCACCATCACCGGGCGCAGCGACGGATCGGTCATGACCTGCGCGCCGAACCGGGCGAACCAGGTCGGCACGCCCAGCGAGGCGAGGTGCTCGATGCTGGGGCGCACCAGGCACTCGACCCAGTCCCGGACGCCCGCGTCCGGGCTGATCTCGGCGAGCATCCGCACCCGGATCAGGTCGATCGGTTCGGCGTGCCTGCGCACGATGGCCCGCACCAGGTCGGTCTTGGTGCCGAAGTGGTACCCGACGGCGGTGTTGTTGCCCTGACCGGCGGCTTCGCTGACCTGCCGGTTGGACACCGCGAACACCCCGTTCTCGGCGAACAACCGCTCCGCCGTGTCCAGGATCGCTTCCCGGGTCGCCCCGACCCGCTCGCTGCGCGCCGCTTGGCCCGCCATCTGCACCACCACCCATTCCACCCGTCCGGCGCGGAGTTCCCGCTGCGCACGGGCTTCTCGCGCACCGCCAGTCAACAACCACCACCCGGTTGAGTCAACCGACTGAACCGAGCTCGCCCCGATCTCGGAGCCACGTCACATCCGACCAGATCGCCCGGTTTCGGCCTCACACGGCCCGGGCGGCGAGCAGCGACAGGTCCACCGGCAGCCGCCGCGCCGATTCGACGGCGAACCCGGCGCCGCTGAGCAGCTTCTCGTACTCGTCGCGGTGCCGTTCGCGACCGCCGGTGATCGCCAGCATCTGCACGTCCCAGGCCGCGGCCAACGATTCCCGGCCCGGGCCGTCCGGCAGCAGCCGTTCCACGACGAGCAGCCGCGCACCGGGTTCGCAGGCGTCCCGGCAGGTCCGCAGCAGCCGCACGCAGTCCGCGTCGTTCCAGTCGTGCAGGACCCGGGACAGCAGGTAGACGTCGCCGCCCGCGGGCACCTGCCGGAAGAAGTCGCCCGCCGCGGCCGTCAACCGGCCGCCGCAGTCGTCGTCGAGGCGACCCGCGACGTGGTCGCGGTCGAACAGCACGCCGCGCAGGCCGGGGTTCGCCGCGAGGACGTGCCGCAGCAGGGTGCCGTCACCGCCGCCGACGTCGATCGCGGTGCCCGTCGCCGGGAACTCCGCCACCGCGGGCAACGCCTCCCCGACCAGCCGGGTCACGGCGCGCATGGCGCGGTCGAACGTCCGCGCGGTGCCGTGGTGCCGGGCGAAGTGGTCGAAGTGCTCGATGCCGAAGTGGTGGCCGAAGGCGGTCCCCCCGGTGCGCACCGCGGACTCCAGCTCGTTCCACGCCTGGTAGAACTCGGCGCCGTAGAGCCGGACCAGATCCCGGAACGGGTCGTCGTCGCGCAGCAGCGCGCCGGTCCCGGTCGTGGTGAACGCACCGCCCCCGGTGTCGCGGAACAGGCCGAGGTGCGCGAGGTGGCGCAGCAGCCGTTCGGTCGCGCCGGGATCGGTGCCGGCACCGGCGGCGACCTCCGCGCCGGTCAGCGGCCGCTCCCGCACCCGGTCGGCGATGCCGAGCTCGGCGGCGACGTGCACGGCGCGCGCCGCCCAGTGCCCGGACAGCAGCCCGAGCAGCCTGGTGTGCGGGTCGGCGTCCTCGGTCCCGGTGCGCAGCACCGTCTTGCTGCGCATCAGGAATTCGGCGAGGTGCCCGTCGTGCGGGAGTCCCGGCGCCATCAGGTGGGTGGCGTGGTCGCCGACGTGCACGTTGCTGATGCTCGGCTCGTCGACGAGCCGGGTGAGCAGCCCGTCGTCGCCGGTGACGGCGGTGAGCACCAGGGTGTCGCGCAGCGGTCCGGTGCCGTCGTCCGGCGTCCACGGCGCCACCCAGGCGCAGGGGAACGGCAGCTCCACCCCGGCCTGCGGCGCGTCGGAGGCGTCGAGCAGCACGACGGCGGGGCGCAGCACCGCGGAACCGTCGGGTTGCTCGCGCACCAGGTCGCCCGCGGTGATCAGCCGGGCGCCGCCGTCGAGCTTGGACCGCAGGTGCGCTTCGAGTTCGCGGGCGCGTTCGGGGGTGTGCGCGGGCAGCACCGCCTCGTCGTGGTCGGCGGACAGCACCGGGATCGCGTCGAGCTCCGCGGCGAGCCGCCGGGCCAGGTCCTCGGCGTCGCCGTCGACGAACACGGCGGTGGCGTTGACGCAGGCCGTCCCGCCGTGACCGGTGATCGAGTCGACGAGCACGTCGAGGTGCTCGGCGGGCCGCCCGTCGGCGAGCAGCACCTTGGACCGGCCGGGACCCTGCACCAGCACGTCGGAGCGGTTCCCGTAGCGGCGCACCGCCTGGTCACCGCCGTAGACGAGAGCGAGGTCGGCGGTGGCCACCAGGTCGTCGGCGACGCCGTGGTCCGTCGGCAGCAGCACCACCTGGTCGGGCCCGAAACCGGCGTGCCGCAGCGCGGTGACCAGCCGGTGCGGGGTGAACGGCTCCCGCCCGGAGGGGCGCACCGCGATCCGGTACCCGAGCGCGAGCGCCTCGATCCACTCGGTGTGCGTGCCCGGGTGGTTGCCGGGCGCGTGCACGGCGAGCACGTCACCGCGACGCGCCCACACCGCCCCCGATCCGGCTCGGTCCAGCCAGTGCGCGGCGGAACCGGTCGGGCGGGCCCGGTCCACCGAGTCGGCGGCCGCTTCGGCGCTGCGGGCGAGGGCGAGCGACGCGGCCCGCACCACGGGCAGCGCGACGCCGGACGCCCGGCACACCGCGCGTTCGTGCTCGGGCAGCGCGATCCCGTCCACGGTGCCGAGGAAGGCCCGGGCCGCGTCGGCGAGCGCGCGTCGACGCCGCGGCGCGGACAGCGGCTCGGCCCGGCGCAGCGCGGCGACGTTGCGCTTGACGTGCAGCCGGGGCACCAGGCTCAGCTCGGCGAGCACCGCGCCGTCGACGGCGGTGACCTGCTGGCGGCGGGTGGCGCGGAACGCGCCGGTGGTGCCGAGCGCGTCGAGCTGCCGGGGTCCCATCAGTACACCCCTTCGATCACGGCGGCGTTCTCGAAGGTCGCCACGGGCGCGACGTCCGCGACCGAGGATCCGAGCGCTCCGGCGGGCGCGGCGACGCGGGTGGCGACGTCGCGTTCGAGGTTGTTCGGCAGCAGCATGGACCTGCTGACGTGGTGCATCACGACCTGCCCGCGCTCGCCTTCCGCCACCTCCGCACCGGTGTCCGGGTCGACGACGGTGAACGTGGTGTGCGGCGAGAACGAGTCGAAGGTGCAGGACCTGCCGTCGCAGCCCGGCCGTTCCATGCTGCCGCCGAGGATCGTGGTGCTGCCGTACTGGCCGCGCAGCGCCACGTCCGGGAACACCTCGTGCCGCAGCAGGTGCCGGGTGTCCGGGTCCAGGTGCGCACCGCCCCACATGATGGTGCGCACCCGGTCGTTGATCACCTCGGTGAGCCGGTCGCGCTCGGCGATGCGCTCCAGCAGCGGCGGGGTGGCCACCAGCACCCCGATCTCCTGGGTGTCCAGCACCGCTTCCACCTGGTCCACGACGTGCTCGGCGTAGCGGTCGGCTTCGTCCGGGCGGCCTTCGGCGATGCTGCGGCGCACCCACCGCGGGTCGAGGTCCACGGTGAACGCGACACCGCCCCGCATGCCGGGCAGTTCCGCCATCAACCTGCCGAAGATGTGCGGGCCGCTGGGCGCCACCGTCAGCCAGTGCGCGTCGCGCGGGAAGCCGAGTTCGTCCATCCGCGCCGACTTCCACGCCAGCGAGTGCTCCAGCCAGTCCCGCAGCAGCACGACCCGCTTCGGCACACCGGTGGTGCCACCGCTGTCGAACGCGCCGAGCACGTCGGGCCGGTCGCCGTAGCCCCGCGGCACCAGGTCTCGGATCGGGACGCCGCGGAGCTCGTTCACCACGTTCGGGAAGCGGGCCAGGTCGGCGTGCCCGCGCACGTCGCGCCGCGGGTCGAACCCGAGCGAATCCGCCCGGTCCAGCCAGAACGGCGAACCGGTCTCCGGGGAGAAGTGCCAGTCCATCGCGGCCGACAGGAATGCTTCCTCGTCGAACTCCGCGGTGTCGTTCCAGTTCCAGTGCACGGCTTCTCCGAATCCGGTGATCACAGGCGTCGGCCCGGTGGTTTCCCGCGGCGAGCGGCGCGGGCACGGGCGGTGGTGCGATCGCGACCGGACTCCCGCAGCACGAGCGCGGAGGGACGGCGACGGCCTTCCGACGGTGCGGCTCCTTCGAGCGCGGCTCCAGCAGATCACATGCTCCGCACCACCGGAACCAACCGTGCCAGCCATCACAGACCGCGGTGCGCGGCCGATCCCGACGGGCCGCGCACCGGCGAAAGCCCGTCAGCGCGGCGAACCCGTGGTCCGCCCGGAACGATCAGCAGCGACGGTATCCAGCACCCGGCCTTCCCGCGCAGGCCGATCACGACGCAACCGCCGCCTGCGCTCGTGCTCCCGCTGCATCCAGCGTCCCCCTTCGGACGCCACCGCTTCCAGCGTGCGCAGCGCGGTGGGGATCCCGGCCGCGTCGAGCTCGCGGTCTCGCAGATGGGCTTCCTCCTCGCTGGTCACATCGCGGAGGCGGTCGAACTTGTTCGTGATGACCGTGATGTCCGGTCCGTTGAACAGCACCAGTCGCAGAGTCCGGCTGCGCAACCGCACGATCTCCAACGAATCGGGCCTGTTCTCGTTCCGCAGCGCGTACCTGTCGTTGGCGACGCGCACCCCCACCTCGGTGATGCCGGCGGAGGCCAGTGCTTCGTAGCGGAACGACGAGCGCTGCTCGTTCCTGCGTGCCCCGTTGAGGAAGTTCAGCTCGGACTCGACGACTCGAACCCCGTTGTGCGTGAGCAGGAAGACCTTGACCACGTATTCGGAGTAGCGCGGCGGCCCGCCCGGAACGAGCGCCTGGCGCGCTCGCGGCGCCTTCTCCAAGGTCACGAACTGATCCATGAGATCATTTCCGGCCAACCTGCCGTGCCGGGTCGCCGCCGTGATCAGGTAACGCTTGTCCAGGTTCAGCCATCGCCCCATCTCCTCGTCTGACGGACGGTCCGCGAGCATCGAGGTCCACTCCGCGAAGGCCTTCAGCTCTTCGTCGTGCAACGCAGCATCAGCCGCGGTCCTGCGCAGGTCGTCCCGGCGAGCGGCGGCCAGTTCGACACCGTGCACGAGCCCGAGGTATCCGCTGCCGACGAGCAGCAGCGCGGGCAGCACCGCTCCCGATGTCATCATCACCACCGCGCCGGTGGCCGCGAGCGCGATGCCCGATCGCAAGAGCAGGACGGTGCGCCGGGTGGGAAGCAGTTCCGTGCGATGCCCGAAGAGCGCGCCGGCCCGCCAACGCTCAGCGCATCGATAGCCGTGCCAGCGGATCAGCCAGTCCAGCGATTCCGGTTCCACACCGGCGTTTCCGTACAGCGCCGCGAGGCGGATGGTCAGAGTGCGGCGGACACCGCGGGTCTGCGCCTTCCACTGTCCCGCGATGTGCGGGCGGACGGCTCGGAAGCCCGCTGCGACGCGTTCGTGGACGGCCGCGACGAAATCGGTCCGCACCCAATGCCCGGGGGAAGGCGGGGCCTCGTCCGGAACCTGATCGTCGTGCTCCCGCTCGGCGCGTTGCCGCTCCTTATCCAACACTCGGCGGGTGAACTCGTGACGACAGGCGAGGAGCCCACCGCCGACCACCAGAGCCAGACCGCACCACATGGCGAGGCTTTCCCAGTACGCGAACGAGGTGTACAGGCCGAGCAGCCCGCTGAGGACTCCGAGTCCCGACCGCGTCCACACCGGAGTACCGACCACGGTACGGGCCGGAACGAACGCGCGTGGTCGTGCCGGGTCGGGTTCGAAGAACTTCCACGCCCTCCCCTTGCGGTCCGGGGCCATCCGCTCGCCCAGGACTCGGTCGGTCTCCGCCGATGCGAGGCGGGTCGCCGTGACACCGTCGAGGATCAACTTCAGGTGCCTGGTGATCTGGCCCCGTATGATCGCGGGCAACGCGTCGTAACCGGTGTCCACCGGCGCGAAGCCCACCGATTCGGCCGGGCCGTGCGGATTCTGCTCCCATGCCCGGCGGAAGAGCTCGTCCACCACGTCCAGTGCGTCGCGCCACTCGTCCCGCGGACATCGTTCCGCCACTTTCCGGGCCACGTCGAACTCATCCAGTACGGCAGCGTCGACTTCGGTGAGCGCGCGTTCGCTGAACAGCGCGAGCGCGTAGAGGTAGGAGCGGCGCGTGTTCCCGTGCCCTGCTTCGAGAATCTCGCGGAGCAGTTTCTCCGCTGGGCGCGGAGTACCTCCTTCCAGGTGGTGGAGCGCCACTTCTTCCTTGCGCTCCGGCGGATCGCCGCGGTTGATGTGGTACGTCCCGTCGCGGTGGATCGCCGTTTCGCCGATGTGCACGCCGACGGCTTGACCGACTTCCGCTTCACCTCCAACGTGGACGCTTGGCCATTCGGAGCTCAGATCGACCCAGGGAGGAACGTTCACGAGTTCCCCCCGCGGCCACCCATGTTGATGGTGCGCGAACCGGTGCTGAAGGTCGCCACTTCTCCCACCTGGGCGTTGCCCTGCACGACCGGGCCGCCTAGCGGCGGAGGCCCCGAATCCGGGCCGGGGCGCCTGCCACGCCGTCGCCCACCCCGCTCCTCCAGCGCCGCGCAGAGCGCTGCGGCGTAGGCGGCCGCGTTGCGGGCAGCGGTGGCCTGCCAACCTTCGCCGTCGACGGACTCCTTCTTCCCGTCGGCGCGATCGCTGATGGCGCGCACGACCGCGAGTTGCGCGTTGTCGTTGATGTGCCCGGCGAGGGCGAATCCGGCACCCTCCATCTCCACGGCGATCGCGTCGTTGTAGGTCTCGCGGAGCCGTTCCGCGTACTCGGAGGTCCGCGAATTCAGCACCACGTCACCTGCGGCGATCGGGGCGCTGTGGACGGCGGGGACGCCGCCGTCGGCGGTGAGCCCGGCGCACCAGTCGTCGGACAGGGACACCTGGTGCACGGCCTGCTCGATGCGGTGCGGGATGTCCCAAGCCCGGGGTCGGGTGCGGAACCCTCCGTCTTCGCTCTTTCCGCCGTGGTAGCCGTAGACCCGGTTGGCGACCACCACGTCGCCGAGGTTCAGCCAGTCGCGGAGCGCCCCGGCGACGCCGACGAACAGCAGCGCGTCCGGGCGGAACTCGTCGATGGCGCGTTCGGTGAGCACGCCTGCGTTGATCGTGCCCTGGCCCAGTTTGGCGATCGCCACCTCCCGGCCGGGCCGGGAGGTCAGCTCTCCCACTTCGAACAGGGTTCCCTTGCCGCTCCAATGCTTCGAGCGACCGGTGAGGTGTGCGCGGACCGCGGTGTACTCGACGTCCAACGCCGTCAAGATGACGATCATCGTGTTGCTCCATCGCTTCGATCAGGGTTGCTGGTCGTGCTCTGGCGCTCAGGTGCTCAGCGGAGAGCGCTTCCCGGGGCGGTGGTCGCGAATGCGTTTCCGGGGCCGGGAAGCGGGATCCGCGGCGATGTGCTGGTGCCGCGGCGCGAGGGACGCTAGCCCATCCGGAGTCTTATAGTCAACATGACGATAACTGTTGCGCATCGGCGGCGCCGCTACCAGCACGAGTACGGTGTACCTAGTGGACAGACGTCCGAGCCGACCGATCATGACCGGGGGTGCCCACCGTGTCCGACGACGATTGGACGATCCCCGAAGTCGCGCTGGCCGTCGACCTCGCGATCCTGACCGTCCGCGACGGCGCGCTGCGGATCATGCTCGTGGAGCGGGGCGAGGACCCGTACCGCGGAATGCTCGCACTACCCGGCGGATTCCTGTTCGACGACACCGAGGACGTCGATGACGCCGCGGCGCGGGAGCTCACCGAGGAGACCGGCCTGCACCCGCAGGGCCTGCACCTGGAGCAGCTCCGCACCTACGGCACGCCGGACCGCGACCCGCGGCGGCGGGTGATCACCGTGTGCTACCTGGCATTCGTCGCCGACCTGCCCGAGCCCACCGCGGGCGGCGATGCGCGCGCCGCCACCTGGACGCCGGCGCGCGACGTGCTGGCGGGCGAGACGCGAGTCGCCTTCGACCACGCACGGATCATCGCCGACGCGGTGGAGCGGGCTCGCGGCAAGCTGGAGTACACCACGCTCGCGGCGTCGTTCTGCTCCTCCGAGTTCACCATGACCGACCTGCGGCGGATCTACGAGATCGTGTGGGACACCCGCCTGGACGCCCGGAACTTCCACCGCAAGCTCACCGGCGTACCGGATTTCCTCGTCCCCACCGGGGAACGCACCACCCGGGATGGCGGACGTCCGGCCGCGCTGTACCGCTCCGGCGGCGCTTCGCTGCTGCACCCGGCGATGCTGCGACCCGGGCGCGAGGACTGACGCCCCACCCGTCCCCTTGTTGTCGCATTGACATCAACTGCGGAACAGCCCTAACGTCATCACCGACGCACTTATAGTCACTTTGACAACAAGGGGTTCGAGATGCAGATCCACTGCTCGTTCCGGCTCGCGGTGCACGCCGTCGTCATCGCCTTCCTCAGCGGCGCGCTGCTCAGCGGCACGCTCATCGTCCACTCGCCGGACCACTCCGCCGCGGCGGACGGCGGCGATCAACTCCTGCGCGGCGGCATCATGGGCGGCACCAGTTCTTCCGCGGGACCCGGCCGGTAGAGCGCCGCCGGGCGCCCGTTCGACGCGGCCCGCCGCTCCCCCGTCGGCACGACGAACCCCTCCGCATCGGTGACCTTGCGGTGGAAGTTGGGGCGGTCCAGCTCGACCTCCCACACCGCCTCGTAGACCTCGCGCAGCTCGCCGATGGTGAACTCCGCGTCGCAGAACGCGGTGGCCACCGTGGTGAACCGGAGCTTCTGCCGGGCCACGTCGACCGCGTCGCGCAGGATCCGCGAGTGGTCGAACGCGAGCTCCGCCGACCGGGCCTCCGACACGGGCACCCAGCTCGCCGCCCGGGCGTCCGATCCCGCCTCCGGCAGCGGCAGATCAGGGGCGATCGCCAGGAACGCACAGGTGATCACGCGGGGGTCGCGCGGATCCCGGTCCGGCGCCGAATAGGTGCCGATCTGCTCCAGCGGCAGGGATTCCGCGACCAGCCCGGTCTCCTCCCGCAACTCCCGGGACGCCGTCTGCTCCAGGCTCTCGTCGCCGCGCAGGAATCCGCCCGGCAGCGCGAGCCGTCCCGCGAACGGCTCCCCCGCACGTTCCACCAGCAACACGCACGACCGGCCGGAGCGGATGGTCAAGATCACCAGATCCGCGGTCACCGAGACCGTCCGCCGCGGGCGAGGAACACGAGCCATGACCGGACCCTACGCGGCGTCCGGAGTCCCGGGCCCCGGACCGCACCGGCTCAGCCGGTCGGCCTGGGAAATCCGCCGAACGTGACTTCTGACGTAGAGCGGGCGGGAACGTGGGACTACCCATGAGGCATCAGCGAGCAGTTTACGGCGTTCGACAGGAGGTTCTTCCATGATGGCCACGACTTCCGCGCACCGAACGGCTCCGCTGCCGGTCGGCAGGCGCCGCCGCAGGCGGACCCGGTCTGGTCCGCTCGTGTGGGCGGCCACGATCTCCGCTGCCGTGATCGAGAGCTGCTGGTCGGACCCGTCCTCGATGAGCGCGCCGGTCCTGGCGCTCACCGGCGTGATCACCGTCTGGCTCGCGGCCCGAATGCTGTGAGACGACCCGCGATCGCAGCGGGATGAAGCCGCCGGCGGCGGAGGGGGAACGGGGGTTCCGCCGTCGGCGAGCGGTCCCGGCCGCGCACCGGCGGGAGTGCGCGCCGGGGCCGCGTCCCCCGGACACCCAGCCATCCGCGAACGCCCAGCCATCCCCGGACGCCCAGCCGCCCCCGGACGCCAGCCGACCCCGGACGCCCAGCCATCGCGGTCGCCCAGCCATCCCGGTCGCCCAGCCGTCCGCGAACGTCCGGTGGTAGCCGAATCCACCGCAACGGGAACCGCGAGGCTCAGCCGAGGGTGCGGGCGAACTCGGCCGCGTCCGGCACCAGCAGCACCGCGACCAGGACCAGGCAGACCAGCTCGATGGTGCGCTCGATCCGCTTGCCCTGCTTCGATCCGACGCTCCAGCGCATCGACTTCGGCAGCACGTGACCGCGCCGCCAGCGGGCCCCCGAGCACCGCGCGGCCCGCTTGCGGCTGCACTTGGCGCAGCGGCGGCGGATCGGGAACGTCCAGCAGATCCCGCTGCGCGTCGCCGAATCCCCCACCGAGTGCACCAGCATCCCCATCGTGATGGACAGCCCGGCGAACCAGCCGAGTTCGGCCATCGCACCCGCCGACGCCAGCGACCAGCTGATCGCGACCGCGGCGATCAGCGCCACCGCGTCCTGGTCGGTGCACAGCCTGCGGCGCACCCACTTCGGCCCGGACCGGGACAGGGCGCTGATCCCGGGCGCCAGCACCAGGACCATCGCGACGCCCGTCACCCACGGCGTCAGCAGCGCGCCCAACGCGACCAGCAGTCCCAGCCCCGCCGCGAAGACGGGGGTGTGCACGAGACCGCGGTGCTCCCCGTCGCCGGGCGGGTCGTGCGGGAGTCGCGTCCGGCCGTAGGTGGTGCGCGCCAGGAGCTGGAAGAACTCGCCCACCAGCGCCGTCACCCGCCCACCGCTGCGGTAGGCGGTGGCGCCGTCGGCGTCCAGGTCGGGCAGCAGCGCCGCACCCGCGCCCAGCAGCGCCCCCAGCGCGGTGCCCGCGACTCCGAGGTCCGCGCCGGTGAGCGCGCCCACCGTGCTGCTCGACACCGCCCCCGCCAACGCTCCCGTGCACGCGTGGCCGCCCGCTTCCATGCCCCGTCCGCTCCCTCGGTCGAGGCGCCGCGGCCGAACGGACGAACGCGGCGCTCGGCCGGACGGCGCAGCGCCGGATCACCGGACCGCCGATTTCCGTTGCGGCCCAACGGACATTGAACATGATCTTGGAAACGGTGGTGCCGGGACCGGTCGACATCACCCGAGCGGACGCGGGTTACCGCACCGGGTGCCCGGTGGTGACGTCCACGTGCGCGGGCACCTCGTCGTGCTCGTCCCCGACCGAGACGGTTCCGGTGGGCTCCACCAGCAGCACCGCCGCACCGCGCGCCGACGACGGCTTGTGGAACGTCCCGCGCGGCACCACGAACACCGAGCCGCGCGGCAAGGTCACCGTCCGCTCGCCGGCTTCCTCGCGCAGCGCGATGGCGATCTCCCCGTCCAGCACCAGGAAGAACTCGTCGGTCTCCAGGTGCACGTGCCACACGTGCTCGCCGTGGAACCGGGCGAGCCGGACGTCGTAGTCGTTGAGGTAGGCGATGATCCGCGGGCTCCACGCGGCGTCGAAGCCGTCCAGCGCGGTCGCGAGGTCGATCGGGTTCGTGGTCATGACCGCCATCCTCGGCTCGACCCGACCGCACCACGAGTGCTAGGAATCGCACATGTCGCAAGGATCCTCGCACCGGGTCGTGGTGCTGGTCGACGAAGGCTCGAATCCGTTCGAGATGGGCGTGGCCACGGAGCTGTTCGGCCTGCGCCGCCCCGAACTGGACCGTCGCTGGTACGACTTCGCGGTGTGCGCGGTGCGGCCGCGGGTGCGGATGCACCTGGGCATGTTCACGCTCTCCGACGTCGCCGGGCCCGAGGTCGCGGACGCGGCGGACACGCTGATCGTGCCCAACCGGCCCGACCCGGAGGTGCCCGCCGATCCCGAGGTGCTGGACCTGGTCGCCCGGGCGGCCCGGCGCGGTGCGCGGTTGGTGAGCTTCTGCACCGGGGCGTTCACCCTGGCCGAGGCGGGCGTGCTGGACGGCCGGCGGGCCACCACGCACTGGCGCTGGGCCGCGGAGTTCACCCGCCGCTTCCCCGCGGTGCGCCTGGAACCGGACGTGCTCTACGTCGACGACGGCGCGGTGCTCACCGCGGCGGGCAGCGCGGCGGCGCTGGACCTGGGGCTGCACCTGATCAACCGGGACCACGGCGCCGAGGTCGCGAACGCGGTGAGCAGGCGGCTGGTGTTCACCGGCCACCGCGACGGCGGTCAGCGGCAGTTCGTGGAGCGGCCGGTGCCGGACGCCGCGGACACCTCGCTGGCGCCCGCGCTGGACTGGGCCCGCGCGCGCCTGGACCGGCCGCTGACCGTGGCGGACCTGGCCGCGCGGCTCGCGACGAGTCCGGCGACGCTGCACCGGCGGTTCCGCGCCGAGCTCGGCACGACCCCGCTCGCCTGGCTCACCACCGAGCGGATCGCGCTGGCCCGCCGCCTCGTCGAACGCGGCGAACTCGGCCTGGACCGGGTCGCCGCGGCCAGCGGGTTCGGCACCTCCGCCAACCTCCGCGCCCGCTTCCGCGAGCACACCGGCCTCACCCCGTCGGCCTACCGCCGCCGCTTCGGCGCGACACCTCCGGAGCCGGTGCCGGAGCGAGGATGACGCGAAGTGCGCTCAGCGCCGGGGAATGCGGCGCCGAGCAATGTTCTGACGAGGGATGACGCGGCGGCGGACGCACCGGGCGCCCGCCGCCGTGCACCGCTACTCGTCGGCCAGCGGCTCCGCGCTGATCTTGCGCAGCATCAGCCCGCTGGCCGACGCCGCCAGCGCCGCGACCAGCAGGCCGAGCACGATCGGCGCCAGGATCGCCGGCGTCAGCGTGGTGCTCTGGTCCAGCACGTTCAGCAATCCGAGGCTGACGCCGGTGCCTCCCGCGGTCGCGATCCCCGCCGCGACCAGCGCCGGGAGCGCCGCCTCGACGTGCAGGGCGCGGACCAGCACCCGGCTCTGCGTACCGGCGGCGATCAGCGCCCCCAGCGTGCGGCGCCGATCGATGACCGACCCCGCGGCGGTGATCGCCGCGCTGCCCGCCGCGAGCACCGACGCGATCGACAACCCGATCACGGTGATCCGGTGCAGGTCCCCGGTCTGGACGTCCCCGGCGACGCTGCGCGACTCGATCGACTCGATGTCCGCACCGGGGATCGTGCGCGCCATGGCGGTGCGCACCTTGATCCGGTCCGCCCCGGTGGGCGGGAGCACGGACAACGTGGTCTGCTCCGAGCCTTCCACCGCGGGCATCGCGCGCGGGTCGACGAGCACGGTGTCCAGGTCCGGCTCGGAGACGACCGGAGTTCCGGGCGGCACCGGCGTGGCGGAGGGCCGGTCGGCGCCACCCGTGCTCGGGGTGACGGTGAGTTCCGAGGTCGGCTGCCCGTCCGGCACGTGGACGGCGGGCGGCCCCTCGCACGAGGGCCGGAAGGGAGTCACCTCCCGAGCAGCGCGGCAGTCGATGACCAGGCCGAAGGCGGACGAGTCGCCGGCCCCGCCGATCAGGACCTGCTCGTAGCCGGCGACGGTGGCCCGCACGCCCCGCGCCGCCAGTTCGTCGGCGAGGCGTTGGCGCAGTTCGGGTGCGCGGCTGCTGGGCACGTCCGCGACGAGCACGCCCCGCTCGTCCCAGCTGCCCATCGAATTCGGCCCGCCGGTCATCGCGGGCAACGCCGTCAGCGCCATCGATCCGATGAACACCGCGAGCACCATGCCGGACGACGACCGGTAGGCGCTCTTCGGGTCGCTGACCAGCCGCCTGCCCGCCAGCAGCACCGAAGGACCGCGCCACACCCGGGCGAACAGCCGGCCGGTGGTGGCGGTGATCCACGGTCCGACCAGGGAGAACGACCACGCCACCGCGGCGATCGGCAGCACGAGGACCAGGAATCCCGCACCGTCGTCGTACTTCACCATGCCGAGCACGAACAGCGCCGCGACCACCGCGATGATCAGCAGCCGCCACGCCTTGGGCCTGCCGCGCTGCTGCTCGGTGGCCGCGCTCAGCGGCGCGCGCACGACCCGGCCGGCACCCAGCACGGACGAGGCCACCACGAGCGCCGGAACGCCGATCGCCACGCCCAGGACCGCCCAGATCGACGGGGTGATGTCGTCGACGAACCAGGTGCCGTTCCCCCAGGGGATCATCGCGATGAGGTACCGCAGCGGCCAGGTCAGCAGCACTCCCGCCGCGGTGCCGACCACCGCGGCGAGCCCGGTCTCCGCGGCCACCGTCGAGACCACCTGGGACGGGGTCGCACCCGCCATCCGCAACGACGCCATCCTGCGTTCCCGGCGCGCCGCGGTCAGCCGCGAGGCCGAGGCGACCAGCACGAGGCTGGGAGCCGCCAGTACGAACAGGCCGAACAACGCCATCGGTTGCAGCAGCAGGTCCTCGGACTCCGCCTGGATCGTCACCGAGGAGTACGGGTTCGCGACGGCGGCGGCCTCGTCCAGTGCGCCTCGCGGGTGCCCGACGACGGCGACGAGCTGTTCCGGGTAGCGCAGCAGCCGCGGGTCGATCGTGCCCGCGATGCGCTGCGGGAAGCGGTCGGCCAGTTCGCCGTCCGGCAGCGCGGCCGCCTTCTCGGCGAGCGCCGGGGACAGCAGCGCCTCGCCGGGAGCCGGGAATTCCGGGGCCTTCCCGCCGCCGGCGGCGCCGGAGACGTCCAGCCGGCTGATCATCTCGCCGCGCACGTAGTCCTGGGAGGCCAGTTCCACCCCGCCCGTCTCGGAGACGCCCTGGTGGCCCTCCTGCCAGGAGGAGCGGTCGGTGCGCGCCTGCGCGGCGTG
This sequence comes from Saccharopolyspora sp. 6M, assembly GCF_020176775.1. Classification (NCBI taxonomy): domain Bacteria; kingdom Bacillati; phylum Actinomycetota; class Actinomycetes; order Pseudonocardiales; family Pseudonocardiaceae; genus Saccharopolyspora; species Saccharopolyspora sp. 6M. Next base: position 9,361 of record NZ_JAIUJZ010000014.1, on the reverse strand, counting down.
CGGCAGCGCGGTGAGGATCAGCACCAGCGCGGTCGCCACCATCACGCCGGCGGCGGTCAGGATCGCCGAGGTGCGGGTGCGGGAGTCGTGCCGCAGCACCCGCACGGCCAGCTGCAGGGGGTTCACCGCGCCACCGCCCCGCCGCGCGCCGCGACGTCGTGCGCGATGAGGCCGTCGCGGATCTCCACCACCCGGCTGCACCGAGCGGCCAGTTCGCGGTCGTGGGTGACCACGACGACGGCGGCACCGGAACGGGTCGCGCTGTCGGCGAGCGCGCGCATCGTCGCCTCGCCGGTGCGGGTGTCCAGTGCGCCGGTCGGCTCGTCCGCGAAGATCACCTTCGGTTCGTGCGCCATCGCCCGCGCGATCGCCACCCGCTGCGCCTGGCCACCGGAGAGCTGGCCGGGCAGTCGTGCCTCCATACCGCTCAGGCCCAGCTCGGCCAGCCATTCGCGGGCGGTGCCGATGGCCCGGCGCCGGTCGGTGCCGCCGAGCAGCAGCGGCAGCGCCACGTTCTCCTCGGCGGTCAGCTCGCCGACGAGCATGCCCTGCTGGAACACGAAGCCGAACTCGTGCCGCCGCAGCTCGCTGCGCTTGGTCTCGGAGAGCTGGTCGACGCGGCGCCCGCCGAAGACGACCTCCCCCCGGTCCGGGCGCAGGATCCCGGCGAGCACGTGCAGCATCGTGGTCTTGCCGGAGCCGGACGGGCCCACGATCGCCAGCACCTCACCGGCCCGCACCTCGATGTCCGCCCCGCCCAGCGCCCAGTGCTCGCCGTACTGCTTGGCCAGGCCGCGGCCCGCCAGCACCGTCCCGCCCGCCGGCATCTGCCCCTGCTGCATGTGTCGTTCCCCTCGGTCCCGATGCGCCGTGCGGCGCCCGGGAGGAACGTTCGCAGCGCGCGAGGGGAAGCCGCCTCATCCGACAGGCCGTGCGAGGTCGGCTGATCGGCCGGAGCTCCTGGTCCGACAGGCCAGGCATGCCGTTGCGGCCGGGTTCTCGCCGACCGGTCCCGGCGGCGCCCGGGAGAACGCCGGTCGTGCCCGGGACGCGCTTTCCGGCTCCGGGCACGGGTTCCCCGCGCTACCCCGCCAGTTCGAGGTCTTCGAGGCTGCGCCGCGAGGTCTCCCGCACGCAGAAGAACGTGAACACCAGCGCCAGCACGGCGAAACCGGCGAAGATGCCGAACACCGCGCCCGCCCCGAACACGAGCAGCACCGGGAAGAACTGGGACACCAGCAGGTTCCCCGTCCAGTTCACGAACGACCCGACGCCGACGCCGAGGGTGCGCACCCGCAGCGGGAACTGCTCCGGCAGCAGCACCCACATCAGCGGCCCCCAGCTCAGCGAGAACGCCACCTTGAACACCGCCAGGCACAGCACGGCCCCGGTCGCCCCGGCCGTCCCGGCGAGCAGGTCCCCGCCGAACAGCACCGCGAGCACCGACATGCTCAGCAGCATCGCGGTGCCGCCGATCATGAGCAGCTTCTTGCGCCCCACCGCGTCCACCACCCGCGCCGTGATCAGCGTGGTGATGATGGACAGCGCGCCGAGCCCGACGCTGTTGAGCAGCGCGGCGCTGTCGCCGAAACCGGCGGCGCGCAGGATCGTCGGCGCGTAGTAGACGATGGTGTTGATCCCGATGAACTGCTGCAGCAGCGCCAGTCCGACGGCCACCAGCAGCGGCCTGCGCAGCGCGGGGGTGAGCAGTTCGCGCCAGCGGGCCCGGTCCTGCTCCGGTTCGGCGTCCCTGGTGCGGCGGATGTCGGCGAGCACCGCCGCCGCCTCGTCCTCGCCGAGCTGCGCGCGCAGCACCCGCCGCGCCTCCTCCGTCCGGCCGTGGGCGACGAGCCAGCGCGGCGTCTCCGGCGAGCGGGACACCCCGAACAGCAGCAGCAACGACGGCACCAGCGCGATGCCCAGCATCCACCGCCACGCGCCCCACGGCGACAGCGCCAAGCTCGTCACGTAGGCGACGAAGATCCCGATGGCGATCATCAGCTGGTTGAGGGTGGCGATGCCGCCGCGGTTGCGCGTCGGCGCCAGCTCGGACAGGTAGGTGGGCACCACCACCGAGGCGATGCCGACGGCGAGCCCGCCGAGCACCCGGGCCGCGACGAGCACCGCCACCGACGGGGCGAGCGCCATGCCGATCGCGGACAGCCCGAACACGGCCGCGCCCAGCTGCAGGATCGGCCGCCGCCCCCAGCGTTCCGCCAGCGAGCCCGCCACCAGGCTGCCGAAGATCGCGCCGAGCATCAGCGAGCTCACCACCAGCCCCTTCGTCCACGGGGTGAGCCCCAGCGCGGGCGAGATGAACAGCAGCGAACCGGCCGCGATGCCCTGGTCGTACCCGGCGAGGATGCCGCCGAAGGAACCGAAGAAGAACACCGAGCGCGCCGCGGCGGAGGAGCTCGGCGAACGGGATTGGGACATGTGCGGTTCTCCAGTGGCATCACGGTGTTCCGGGCCGATCAGTGCGATGGAGAGTGGCACCGGACCCCATTTGCGTCAATGCTCGGTCAGAATGTGGACAGGTTTTTGACGAAGCCCGTTCGTAAATGGAGCAATGCCGGGTTACGCTGCGGCCATGACCGACCCCGCCCCGACCGCGCTGCACCGGCTGCGCCAGGGCAACGCCGAACGCGTGCTCGGTTGCCTGCGCAGGCACGGCGAGCTGAGCCGGGCCGCGGTCGCCGAGCGCAGCGGGCTGTCCCGCACGACGCTGTCGGCGATCCTCGGCGACCTGATCCGGCGCGGGGTCGTCGTGGAGACCGAACTCCCGCCGTCGCACCGCCGGGGCCGCCCCACCCGCGGGCTCACGCTCAACCCGGGCGCGGGCCAGTACCTCGGTCTCGAACTGGGGCGCAACCGGATCCGGCTGGTGCTGGCCGACGCCGCGCACCGCGTGCAGGCCCGCGCCGACCTGTCCTACGGCTCGGCGCGCGGCGCCGCGGACCGGCTGGCGCTGGCCGAGCGCGCCGTGCGGGAGGCCGCCGAGCACCACGGGATCACGCTGGGCACGCTCGCCGGGATCGGCGTCGGCTCCACCGGGCCCGGCGAGCTGGTGCTCGCGCCCGCCGCCGGGCTGGACGAACCGGACCGGCTCCGCGGGCGGGAGCTGATCGCCGACCGCCTGGCCCGCGCGTTCGGGGTACCGGTGGGCGTGGACAACAACACCCGGCTCACCGCGCTCGCCGAAGCCACCTGGGGCGCCGCGGCCGGGGCCTCCGACCTGCTCTACGCGCACTTCTCGCACGGCACCGGCGGCGGCCTGATCATCGGCGGGCAGCTGGTCCGCGGCACCGGCGGGGTCGCCGCCGAACTCGGGCACCTGTGCGTCGACGACACCGGGCCGAAGTGCTGGTGCGGCGGACACGGCTGCCTGGAGCGCTACGCCTCGGTACCCGCGGTGCTGCGCGCGACCGGGCACCGCCGCTGGGCGGTTGTGCGGGACGCGCTGGCCCGCGACGGCGCCGAGGCCGAGGCGGTCCGCGCGGCCGGGGAGCACGCCGGGACGGCGCTGGCGGCGATGTGCACGGCGGTCAACGCGGGCCGGGTGGTGCTCGGCGGCGAACTCGCCGAACTGGGCGAGCCGTTCCTGCGCCCGCTGCGCGAGTCGTTCGCCCGGCGCGCGATGCGGTCGCTGCGCTGCGGCGTCGAGTTCGGCACCGCGGGCACCGCGCCGTGGGGCGGGGCGCTGGGCGGACTGGCGCTCGCGCTGCACGAATCTCCGCTGCTGGCCCGCTATCCACTGCCGCGGCACCCCGAGCAGGCCGCCGCGCCGGACGCCGAATCCGGCCGCTGACCCGACCCCGCCCGACGCTTCCCGCCGAGGAGATCTCCGTGCCGCGCAACATGCTCTTCCTGATGACCGACCAGCACCGGATCGACACGCTGGGCTGCTACGGCGACCCGGACGCCGTGCGCACCCCGAACCTGGACGCGCTCGCCGCGGGCGGCACCCGCTTCGACAACTGCTTCACCCCCACCGCGATCTGCACGCCCGCCCGCGCGAGCCTGCTCACCGGGTACGCCCCGTTCCGGCACAAGCTGCTGGCGAACTACGAGCGCAACGTCGGCTACCTGGAGGACCTGGCGCCGGACCAGTTCACCTTCGCCGAGCGGCTCGCCGAGCGCGGCTACAACCTGGGGCTGCTCGGCAAGTGGCACGGCGGGGTGCGGCGCAACGCCGCCGACTACGGGTTCCAAGGCCCGGACCTGCCGGGCTGGCACAACCCCGTCGACCACCCGGATTACCTGGCGTACCTGGAGGAGCACGGCCTGCCGCCGTACTCGATCCGGGACGAGGTGCGCGGGACGGCGCCGAACGGGAACCCCGGCAACCTGCTGGCGGCCCGGTTGCAGCAGCCGGTGGAGGCGACCTTCGAGCACTACCTGACGACCCGCACCATCGAGATGCTGCACCGGTTCGCCGCCGACGAGTCCACTTCGGACACACCGTTCTTCTTGGCGACGCACTACTTCGGCCCGCACCTGCCGTACCTGCTGCCGGATTCCTACTACGACATGTACGACCCGGAGGAGATCGAGCTGCCGCGCTCGGTGCTGGAGACCTTCGAGGGCAAGCCCCCGGTGCAGCGCAACTACAGCGCGCACTGGGCGTTCGACACCATGTCGCCGGAGGAGAGCCGCAAGCTCATCGCCGTCTACCGCGGTTACGTGACGCTGATCGACGAGCAGGTCGGCCGGTTGCGCCGCGCGCTCGACGAACTCGGCCTGGCCGACCGCACCTCGATCATGTTCACCGCGGACCACGGCGAGTTCACCGGCGCGCACCGGCTGCACGACAAGGGACCGGCGATGTACGACGACATCTACCGCATCCCCGGCATCGTGTCGGTGCCCGGCGAGCGGCCGCAGGTGCGGGACGAGTTCGTCAGCCTCACCGACTTCACCGCCACGATCCTGGAGCTCGCCGGGGAGGACCCGTCCCCCGCGGTGGACAGCCGCAGCCTGCTGCCGCTGGTGCGCGGCGAGCACCCGGAGTGGGCGCCGGACCTGGTCGCCGAGTACCACGGCCACCACTTCCCGTACCCGCAGCGGATGTTGCGCGGCGCCCGTTACAAGCTGGTGGTGAACCCGGAATCGCACAACGAGCTCTACGACCTGGAGCTGGATCCGGACGAGCTGCACAACCGCTACGAGCAGCCCGAGGTCCGCGAGGTCCGCAACGCCATGCTGCGCCGCCTCTACGAGCTGCTGCGCGAGCGCGGCGACAACTTCTACCACTGGATGACGAGCATGTACCCGGTCGGCGAGACCGATTACGACCCGACGCTCAGCTCGTTCTGACACCCGGAACGGAGCGGGGGGGGGGGGGGGGGGGCGGGCCCGCGCGGGGCCCCCGGGCGCCGGCCCCCCCCCCCCCCCCCCCCCCGGCCCGGCGCCCCCCCCCCCCCCCCCTCCCCCCCCCCGCCCCCCGGGCGGCCCCACCCCCACCCCCCCCCCCCCCCCCGCGGCCCCCCCCCCCCCCGCGGGGCCCCCGGGCGGCCCCCCCCCGGGGGGCCCCCGCCGCGGAACGGGTCAGCCGTCGAAGCGACCGGCCTTCACAGCGCCGACGAAAGCCGACCACTGGGCACCGGTAGCAGTTAAATGACCTGCTGCACGATCCTTGGTGTCACGAACCGCGGCGCCGTCGGCCACCCGGCCGACCTCGACGCACGCGGTGTTGTTGCTCGACCGCGTTGCCTTCCGCCATCCTGCCGGTTGCTGTGTCACAGCTAGCTCTCCTCAAGTCCTGTCTCCGCACTACGTTCGGCGATGAACTTCAGCGTGTCCTCTGCGCTCAACGCCGCTTCACGGAGGGTATCGAGCGCGTCTCGGTACGCCTCGATCGCCGAATCACCGGTCAGGAATGCCGCGGATGCGAAGTGCTCCAAGTGCACAACAGGGCGCGCGGTCGGAAATTCGAAGAACATGAACTGCCCGCTGTGGGCTGGCGTCCACCTGGGCAATCGGTCCGGAATGACGCGGATGGTGATGTTGAAAAGCTGCGCCGCCTGCTGCAGATGCCGCAGCTGACCGGACATCGTTTCAACGTCGGCGATAGGCCTGGTCAGCGCTGATTCCGCTATCAGCGCCTCGAAGCGTGGCGCTTTGCGGCTGGTCAGCACGTCCCGACGGCTCGCGCGCATGGCGACCTTCGTCTCCACCTCTCCAGGAGACGACTCGGTCATGATCGCGCGGGCGTAGTCGCCCGTCTGAAGCAGGCCAGGAACGAGAAGCGGCGCCACCTCGCTAATGGCAGTAGCGGTCCGCTCGTAGTTCATCAACGTGACCAGTTCCTGGTGCACCCCAGGGATTCCGGCACGTAGGTAGTTCGGCCCATCGCCCTCACGAGCGATGTCTGCGATTCGTTCGCGCTCAGCTGCCGAGAGGCCGAGGGCCGCCGCAGCCGCCCCTACGTCCTCCGGGGACGCCGTTCGAGTACCCGCCTCAGTCCGCGTGACCCATGCGTGCGCGACATCCAGCCTGCGCGCCAGTTCACGAACACCGATGCCCGCATCCTCGCGAGCTTTGCGCAGCTCTGCGCCGAGAGTTCGAGCCTTCGGGCTGCCTGGTTTGGATCGGGTCACCGGCCAATCGTAAGGAAGACGCTCCTGGCCGAACGTCCCCCCGATCGAGCGATTGCGCCACTGGATCAGATCCATCAGATTTGGATCAGATCCACTGATCCAGATGTCACCTCGGGAGAGAGCATGTGCAGCCGAAGTCTTCTACCGCACCGGTCAGACGTTGTGCGCAGTGCGACGTGGCTCGACGGGCCGGTGACGTGATGACGACCGACATCCTGCTCGGTCTGGTGGCGTGGGCGCTCGTGTTCGGGCCGATCTTCCTGGTGTGGTGGCTGCCCGGTGCCCGTGCGGATGCGCGGCGGGAACGGTGGCGGTGACCCGCGTGCGGTTCGTGCTCCCGGACGGGTCGCACTCGATCCACGCCACGACCGCCGCACCCGAGGAGTGGGGCGCCGCGCGCGGCGCCGAAGCCTTGTGCGGTGCGGTGATCACCGTGCCGCGAGGAGCTCGTCGCGCTCGACCACCACGGGACTCCTACTGCGAGAGCTGCACCGAGATCTACGCGGCCCGCCATCCGCTCACCCCGTTCCGCCTCCCGTCCGAAGGCCCGACATGAAGGGGGCTCGATGCCCGCCCACCACACGATCACCGTTCCGTGCCGGGACATCGCGTTCCGGGACCGCGCCGTGCACCTCGGCCGGATCCGCCGCGGGATCAGCCTCCGGGTTCCGGAAGAGGCGCACGCGATCCTCGACCTGGCGCAGGCCGCGGAGCTGCACCGGGAGCTCGGCGCGGCGATCGACGGCCTTCGCCGCGAAGCGAATGCGACCGACTCGTGAACGCGCCGACGGGCCGCTTCGCCCCTGCACCTGCCTGGATCACCTCGGAGTGGTGTTCGACCTGGCACCTCAGCGGCAGGACGACGCGGGGGACGGTGATCATCGCGAGCTGCGGGCATCCGCTGAGCGGGCGGATGTCGCGGGTCTTCGACCGGCCGCCGCCGCTCGACACCCGCCAGATCTGCCAGGCGTGCGTGGGCAGCACCAGCACCCGGCCGAGCTCCGTCCGGTTCCCGGTGCTGGCGGACGCGCTAGTGGTGATGGCCGAGCGCCGGTCGTCGCGCACCACCGCGCCGCCGGAGCCCGATCCGCCGATCACGTGGCCGGACACCGACCCGGACGCGACCGGAACCCACGGACACTCGCGTCCACTGCGGATCGTGCCGCGCGTCGACCGGTTCTCGACCGCGCGGGCCGCTTGATCCGCCCCTGAACGCGGCCTGCCGTTCCGCCCTCCCCCGAGCGACGGCAGACCGCACGTGCGGCCGGTGCTCGCCCCTCTCCCCGACTCGCGGCGAGCACCGGCCGGACACCCCGGATGCGCAGCTACCAGGCGACCGGCAGCGACTTGAGGCCGTAGACGAAGTGGTACGAGCGGAACTCGATCTCGTCGTCGGGGATGGCGGTGCGCAGCTCCGGGAACGCCCGCAGCAGCGCGGGGAACGCGATGCGCATCTCCATCCGGGCCAGCGGCGCGCCGAGGCAGTGGTGGATGCCGTGGCCGAAGCCGATGTGGTTCGTCGGCTTGCGGGTGATGTCGAGCGCGTCGGGATCGTCGACCAGTTCCGGGTCCCGGTTCGCCGCGGGCAGCGCGAACACGACCATCTCCCCGGCGGGGATCACCCGGCCGGCGATCTCCACCTCGGTGGTGGTCACCCGCGGCGTGCCGGAGTGCACGATGCTCAGCCAGCGCATCAGCTCCTCCACCGCGGGCGCCACCCGTTCCGGGTCGTCGCGCACCAGCGCCAGTTGGTCGGGGTGGCGCAGCAGCGCGAGGGTGCCCAGGCCCAGCATGTTGGAGGTCGTCTCGTGCCCGGCGAGCAGCAGCAGGCTCGCGATGCCGGTCAGGTCCGGGGTCTCCAGCTCGTGGCCGTGCTCGCGCACCAGCATGCCGAGCATGTCCTCGCCCGGATCGGCCTGCGCGCGTTCGACGAGTTCGCGCATGTACGCCCGCTGCGCGAGGCTGGCCTGCCGCCGCACGTCCTCGGGCAGCGAGGTGTCCAGGATCGTGCCGGTGCGGGTCTGGAACTCGTCGCGGTCCGCGTAGGGCACGCCCAGCAGTTCGCAGATCACCAGCGAGGGCACCGGCAGCGCGAAGTCGGTGACCAGGTCGCGCGGGGCACCGGCCCGGCGCATCGCGTCCAGGTGCTGGTCGACGATCTCCACGATGCGCGGTTCGAGCCGCCGCATCCGCCGCACCGTGAACTCGGGGGTGAGCATCTTGCGCAGCCGGGTGTGCTCCGGCGGGTCGTAGCCCAGCAGGTTGCCGCGGCGCAGCTCCGCCGCCTCCTCCGGGGACAAGTCGCTGTTCGGCCGCTGCCAGCCGTTGCTGAAGGTCTCCGCATCGCCGAGCAGCGCGCGGACGTCCGCGTGCCGGGTGACCAGCCAGGCACGGGCGCCGAACGGGGTGGCGACCTGGGTGACGCCGTCGTTCTCGCGGGCCGCGGCGAGGTCGGGAACCGGATCGAAGCCGTTGCGCCGCATGTGCAGGGGCAGGGCGGGAGTGGTGGCCGGGCTGTCCGTCGCAGAGGACATGGGCGCTCCTGGTGTCGGAAGGGGAACCCGACCCACGCTACCTAACCGAGAGTCGACTCTCACTTAATCCACCTGTGAACTTCCTGAGAGCGCACCGCCGGGGGGGGCCGCCCCCCCCCGCGGGGGGGGGGGCGCGCGCGCCCCGCGGCCCGACGACCGGCCGACCGTGTCGTTCCTGGCCGCGGTCCCCCGGTTCAGCGCGACCCCGGAGGACGTGCCGGTGCGGGT